>NZ_MAGO01000011.1 GCF_001687335.1 Dissulfuribacter thermophilus
ATGGGGAAGTATTGAGCGACGAAGAGATGGATCTGTTGCAGGAGATCGGCTCTGATGTCGGCTTTGCCCTGCACGCCATTGAAGAAGAGGAAAAACGCCGGCAGGCAGAGGCAGAGGTACGCAGAGCCAGAGACGAACTGGAGCTCAAGGTTGCAGAGCGAACCAGGGAACTGACTGAGGCCAATGCCAGACTCAAGGAGTTGGACCGTCTCAAATCCGAATTCATCGCCACAATGAGCCACGAACTCAGGACCCCGCTCAACTCCATAATCGGCTTTGTTGGCATGATCCTAAAGGGCATGTCCGGCAAGATCAATGAAGATCAAAAAAAACAGCTTACCGTAGTCTACAGATCGGCAAAGCATCTTTTGATGCTGATAAACGACATCCTGGATGTCTCTCGGATAGAATCAGGAAAAATGGAGATCGTGGTGGACAAAATAGATATCAAGGATATTGTCCGGCAGGTTGAAGGAACCCTATCCCAGGCAATATCTCAAAAGGGTCTGCGGCTCATCAAGGATATTCCGGAAGAAATCCCGGAGGTCTCCAGCGATCCGAAAAGGATCTTTCAGATCCTCCTGAACCTTGTCAATAACGCTGTGAAATTCACCGATGAAGGTGAAATCAGGATTACCTGCAGGTTTGACGACTCTAGCCTAGAAATAGGTGTTGCGGACACAGGCATTGGGATCAAGAAAGAGGATATAGACCACATCTTTGAGCCCTTTCATCAGGTCGATGCTGGCATACGGCGAAAATTTGAAGGTAGTGGCCTGGGACTTTTTCTCTGCAAAAAGTTGGTAACCTTGCTGGGGGGAGAGATCTGGGCCGAAAGCGAATACGGTAAAGGTTCCAAGTTCACCTTTACCATACCTATTGAAAATAGGAAATGAATTAGAAAGGAGCAAGATAATGAAGATCCTTATTGTAGATGACAACAAGGACAATCTCTATATGCTGGAGTCACTTCTCCGTGGATCAGGTTTTGAAGTAGAAACGGCCGACGACGGCAAAAAGGCCCTGGAAAAGGCCAGACAGGATGATTTCGATATGATTATTTCCGACATCCTAATGCCGCGTATGGACGGCTTCCAGCTCTGCCGGGAAATAAAAAAGGACGACAGACTCAAAAAGATCCCATTTGTCTTTTATACCGCCGCCTATACGGATAGCAAGGACAAAGAGTTCGGGTTAAGCCTAGGAGCCGACAGATACATCATAAAACCGACTGAACCAGAGGTCTTTATCGAGACAATAAGAGAACTGTTCGCAGAAAAAGGGCGCTCCGCGGAGGCTTCCACCACCTCTTCGCTGGTGAAGGAAGAGTCCGTTTTTCTCAAGGAGTACAATGAACGGCTGGTAAAAAAACTAGAAGACAAGATGCTTGAACTGGAAAAGGCGAATAAGGCCTTAAAGGCATCTGAGGAACTATACAAAAAACTGATCGAGAATGCCAATGATGGCGTGGTGGTTATCGAAGAATCCGGGCATATCAGTTTCGCCAATTCAAAGTTCTTCGAAGTCACCGGTTATTCGCGGAATGAACTCAAAGATCTCCAGGTAATCAATCTGGTCCATCCGGAGGACCGAAATCTAGTCCTGGGAACCATGAAAAAGAGGCTCGCCGGAGAAAGGTGCCCTGAAAATTATGAAGCACGTGTCCTATCCAAGGGCGGAGAGACGATCTACGTGGATATCAACGCCAGTCTCATCAAAAACAAAGACGGTACTTCTTCCATATTGGCCTTCTTGAGAGATATCACGGACCAAAAACGGATCAACAAAGAACTCAAAAAGAGTCTGGAAGAACTGCGAAAAATTATGGATGGAGTCATCCACGCCATGGCTTTAACTGTTGAGACCAGAGACCCATATACCGCCGGCCACCAGCGGCGGGTAGCCAAGATTTCCCGTGCAATCGCAGAAGAAATGGGCCTTGGGAATGAGAAGGTTGAGGAAATCTACACATCTGCCGTCATTCACGACATAGGGAAAATATCGGTGCCTGCGGAGATCCTGGTCAAACCCGGCCGAATAACCGAGATAGAATTCAGTCTTATCAAGACCCACTGCCAGGTAGGATATGAGATAATAAAAAACATAGAATTTCGCTGGCCCATTGCCGAGATCGTGCTTCAACACCACGAAAGGCTAGATGGCTCCGGTTACCCGGCCAGACTTTCAGGTGATGATATCCTCCTGGAGGCCAGGATCATAGCAGTTGCCGACGTGATCGAGGCCATGGCTTCTCACCGTCCCTACCGGCCTGCTCTTGGTATAGAGAAGGCTCTTGAGGAGATCTCCCGGAACAAAGGTATCCTCTATGATCCTGATGTGGTAGATGCCAGCCTGGCACTATTTGAGAAAGGTTTCAGTCTTGGCTGATATCACATTATTCATGTCAATCAGATTCCACGTTGTTCTCGCATTCTAGGGATTCCTTTCAAAAGATTCAACCTCTACAGATAGCACAGATAAATTTAAAACATTGCCTTATTTCATGAAATAAGTAATGAATCTAGTTTCTTATGAAGTCATCCAGCATATGAATAATTTTAGCATTGATCCTGGAAATGGTGATAAATATAAAACGATTCAATGAAGTAGCAGATTGAAAAATATTTAGGCCCATAAATGAGCGTACACATAACCATAGATCGAGATATTTTAACCTTGATTGAAAAAGTAGCCAGTTTTAAAGAGCAGGACAATATTCCATCAGCGTACCTAAATCTGTAATGTAAACATCATTAGGAGCTTTTCTGCCGGAACTTGGGACACTTAACCGTAAAGAGATAGCAGCTCTAACATGTATCCCCCAATTCAATAGAGATAGTGGTCGATTCACTGGTCATTTAGGCGCTTTTATGTGAGGTCGTGACCGAGATCACGGTCAAAAGTCTCAATCCCCTCAAACGGGTCCAGTCATTCAGACTCTTACCTTTTATAGTTCCATAATTTCAGGATGTTGCAAGGCCATTTTTGCCCATCTCCCAATTTTCAGAAAATTGGCCCTAAAAATTGGCTATTTTTAGGTCTCTGAAAAAGAATAACTTTTTGAATTTACTATTCAATTTCCGTATTTCCTATCTATGCTAAATATTAGAATCTTAATATCAGATTCAACTTACTGAAATCACAAAGAAAAACCAGTAACCACCACTAAAACAGCCTCTGAACAGCCGACATAGGGAAAAATAAAAGGATTTTCTTAAAATGGCAAGAAAAATACTGAAAAATGACAATATTCTTTCATGGCAATAGATAAAAATCTGATATGAACTATATTATAGATTCGAATTGCTTCTGTATATTTCCTACATCTAGGGTCCTTTTCTTTGATCACATGGTTTCAGACTTTAAGAGATATTCATATTGATTTTTCTCGATAAAAAGATATCTAATTGTCTTAGAAGCAAGAGGTGGGTCTGGTAATTTCCTGTGCGAAGCTTCCAACCTATTGGTCTTGCCCCCTAAGGGAAGAGCCAGGAAATCGGTTCAAGCAGGCCTTTTCTGAACTGAGTAAGAAAAGGGGTTAGAAATGAATAGAAAATACCTTAGCTTTTTGGGGACAAATCAGTACATCACCTGTAATTACTTCTTAGAAGGTTTCCCTACAAAGAGAGATATCCGTTTCATTCAAGAGGCTACAGTCAGCTGGTTCTGCTCGGACTGGGACAAAGATGATGAAATAGTCATTTTCACCACAGAGGAAGCATTTTACAAAAATTGGCAAGATGGAGAAGACAACAACTACAATGACAATAAGGGACTTTCAAGTGCCTTAAAAGATTTACAACTCAAGGCTCAAATAAAACAGATAAATATCCCTCTGGGCAAGGATACCGAAGAAATTTGGCGTCTATTTCAAATTATTTATGATGTTATCGATGAAGACGATCAACTCTATCTTGACATCACACATGCATTTCGTTCTCTACCATTACTTTCATTGGTTGTCTTGAATTACGCCAAGGTCATGAAGCATATCAGTGTTAAGGCCATTGCATATGGCGCTATGGAGGCACTTGGCCCAGCCTTTAAAGTGAAAAACATGTCCAGGGAAGACAGAAATGTACCTGTATTCGATCTGATTGCATTTGACGAACTCCTTGATTGGTCCATCGCAATAGACAGGTTTGTAGAAACTGGGGACGCATCCCTTCTAAATAAAATTGCAATAGATTCGGTAAAACCGATTCTGGCACAAACCAAGGGAAAAGACGCAGATGCGGCTGCTATCAGGCTATTTGTCAAGGCAATGAAGGATCTTTCTGATTCCATTGCAACATGTAGAAGCCGGGAGATTCCACAAAAGTCCCTTGCCCTTAAAAAGGCATATGAAAAGGCGAAGGGCCAGCAGAAGATAAAGCCACTTCAACCGCTTTTGGAAAAAATAGAAGAAAAGATAAGGGATTTTTCCGGAGATGAAATACTAGATGGCATAACCGCAACAAGATGGTGCATTAATCACGGGCTTATACAGCAGGGAATAACCATTTTTCTTGAAACCTTGGTGAGTTACGTAATCAGGTCAGCGCATATTGGAGACTTTCATGACCAAACAAAACGAACACTGGTTACACAGGCATTGAACATAAAAAAGCAAGATATTCCTAAAAAAGATTGGCTGAAACCATCTTCAGATGAACCAGAAACCGTAGAAGCCTTGATCCAGTGGTTCGATTCAAATCCTGAGATTGAAAAGTGTTTCAGCAGTCTCAATAAACCTAGAAATGATATCAACCATGCTGGACAAAGAGATGACTCATTGACGCCTGAAAAACTTAAAAAGTGTCTGGAAAAAAATTTGAAGCGGTTTTGCAGTGCAAAAGAAACCTAAAAACATAACTGGTTAGGTAACGGAGAGAAAAATGATCCGATATCAACTCAAAGCTCAATTCAATACGCCTGCCTTTATTGGCGATGCCTTTCACAAGACCCTTTTTCGCCAATGGTGGAGAGTGGTAAAGGCCCCTGAACTTTTAAAGTCCAATAGCAACTCTGTAGAAATTGTTAACGAACTAACGGAACAGGAGGGAAGACTCTTTAGTCATTCTTGGCTTAAGTATGAAGATGGCAGCGGCAATAAAAAACAATGGGCAATGAAAAGCCGTTTCAGTTTAAGGTTGAAGAGATGGCGATACGTATCTTTGGCATCTTTGGACAAGATTTGACAGTTCACCATCCAGAGGTGATAAAGCGTCAGGGCATCGGCTCTCTCCCTAACCTGGGCTATTGGCCAATAACACCCCAAAAAGGGCAAGGTTCAGTTATAAAGGCGTCTCCCGCAATAAATTGCACAAAGACAGCAACTCTTTATGTGGAGTTTCCTGAGAAATCTAAAAGTAAGATAGAAAAGGCCCTATATCTCGTCAACCTTTCATATCCAATAAGAAAACACGCTGTTAAGCCTTGGAGCATATCCAAAGAGATCAGCAAATCAGATCTTCTTCAAAAAAATAAGAGGGTATTTGTGGAAGGCGTGGAACAAAAAAATTTCATGGAGATGAACAATGGATTCAGAACACACAATCAATCTTTGTTATAAAGTCAAAGGAGACACATTGCCAGTTGATCATGGATTTGCCCTATTTGGCAGCATAAGTAAAATATTACCTCATTTTCATTCAGAAACACGTGTTGGCTTAAGATTTATTAGGGGCCGGTACGTGGGCAATGGTCTTCTTTCCATCAAACCAATATCAGAATTAGTGCTCAGAATGCCAAGTTCGCTTATTCCAGAATATTTATCACTCTCAGGGAAAAGCCTGGATATTTCAGGACACAGAGTGGATATAGGTGTCCCTCTAACCAAGCCTCTTATCCCTGCAACTGCACTTTATGCCCATTTGGTAACCACAAAAAACGGTCATAATGAGGAAAGATTTAAACAGGAAATTGTAAGGCAAATGAAGGGACTGAACGTAAGAGGGAAATTCAAGCTTGGTAAAAGACGCACTTTTAAAGTGCATGGGAAACAGGTGGTTGGATATTCTTTACTTATTTCAGAATTAACTGCTGAGGAATCCATTGTTTTGCAAGAACATGGTCTGGGAGGCAGACGCAAAATGGGCTGTGGTTTTTTTGAACCGTGGAGGCCCAAAAATGCAATTTAAATACCTGCTGGCTAAAAGCTGCCCTGATCCTGATAATCCCCCGGAGCAGGCAACGCTTTTGGGGCATACAAAAGCAGTGGTAGAAGCTTTTATAAATCTTTTTGGAACTGCCAATTTTCCTACTAGGCTGGCGAAGAGATGGTTAGAATTTTTCCGTCTTGATAAAAAGTATTATCCCATTTTCCAAATAAATTCTCAATTAGCCTGTATTTTACATGACCTTGGTAAAGCTAATAGCGGTTTTCAGCAAATGATAGAAAAAAAAAAGGAGGCTCAAAAAATACGCCATGAGCAATTAAGTGCAACGCTTCTGTTATGTCCTGAAATAAAAGAGTGGGTTGAAAACAAGAAACACGCTGATTTCAACATTATTATCAGTGCAATAGCCTGCCATCATTTAAAACTTGAACCACGCAACCAAAATTTACTTACTGGAGAAAAAGGGCAAGCTTTTCTTGTATTTAATATTTATGTCAAACAAATTTTAGAAATTATAAATTATCTAGCCCAAAAGACAGATTTGCCTCCTGTAACCGGTCTATCATTGCCTGAAAATTGGGATTTAGAAAAAGGAGAATATGAATACAAAAAAAAATTAGAAAAAGTTTTCATTAAGATAAATCGCAAATGTAAAAAAGATAAAATATTTCGAAGACTTTTACTGGCTGTAAAAACAGCTTTGATTGTAGCTGACAGTGCAGGATCTGGCCTTAGGAGGGAGAATAAAGATTTGTTCTCCTGGTTGAAAAAGGCCTTTGATGAAAATGAATTGCTTACAGATAAAACCATCACTTCAAAGATTATAAATCCCAGAAAAAAAGAGATAGAAGAAAAAACTCATAAGCCATTTAAGTGGCAAGATTTTCAGCTTCTTGCCGATTGTTTACCACAAAGGGCAGTTCTTGTTTCAGCCTGTGGCAGTGGTAAAACTATGGCTGCCTGGAGATGGATAAGAGCCCAGTTAAAGAGAAAACCCTCAGCCAGGGTGATGTTTCTTTATCCCACCAGGGCAACGGCTAGTGAAGGTTTTCGAGACTATGTCTCCTGGGCCCCTGAAGGAATCCTGCTTCATTCTTCTGCTCGTTTTGATTTGCAAAACATGTTTGATAATTTTGATGAGCGCAATCAGACTGACTTTGAACTCGAAGACAGATTATTTGCCCTTGCTTACTGGCAAAGGCGTATTTTTAGCGCGACAATCCATCAATTTTTAGGAGTTATGCAGTATTCTTATCGTTCTATTTGCCTTTTGCCTTTATTAGTAGATAGCATAGTAGTTGTAGACGAAGTTCATAGCCTAGATAATTCCTTGTTTTCAGCCTTAAAAAGATTTTTAGAGGAATTTGATCTGCCAGTATTGTGCATGAGTGCCACAATAACACCTTCCAGGCGCGAGAAATTAGAAGAGTGTGGCCTTAAAATTTTTCCTGATGATCCTGAAAAGTTAGATGACCTAGCCAAAAAGATAAAGATACCCCGTTATCAGGCAAACCTCATTGAAGATAAAGAAAGGGCAAAAGATATAGCATTAGATGCTTTGGAACAGGGCAAAAAGGTACTCTGGGTGGTCAATACTGTGGATCGCTGCCAACAACTATCTCAAGATCTAAATACTTATACAAATATTTTGTGCTATCATAGCCGTTTTAAACTGGAAGATAGGCTCAAAATTCACCAAGAAGTAGTTGAAAACTTTAAAAACGATAAACCAGTGCTGGCTATAACCACTCAAGTGTGTGAAATGAGTCTTGATCTGGATGCCCACGTTCTAATTACCGAAACCGCACCTATTACCAGCCTTATTCAAAGAATGGGAAGATGCAATCGACATTTAAAGCATGATTGTGGTGAAATTTACTTATATTTTTCACAGGCTAACGCACCTTATAAAGAAGATGACCTGCAAGGCGTAAGAGAATTTGTGAAAAAGATAAATCAGAGAAAATTAAACCAACTGGAACTGGAACATCTTCTGGAAGCTTTGACTGCCAATATGATAGAAATAGAGAAATACAATGCCTTTTTGGGAGATGGACCCTGGGCAAAGACGCGTGACATTGCAGAGTATAATAACCAATTTGTTCAGGCCATACTGGATAGCGATATTGAAAGGTTTTTTGACTTAAAAAATAAAAAACAACCTTTTGATGGACTTATTGTACCTGTACCCAGGAATATTCCTGTAAGGCACTCCTCAAAAATAGGGGGATTTCCTTTAATTGTTTCCGCAGACTACTATCATCCACGATTCGGTTTGGCTAAAACGCCTTGGGAGATAATTATATGAAAAAAGAAGACAAAATTACTTTAACTTATAATTTGTTTGAGTTGCCAACTGCCCAACATAAGGCAGGATTAGCAGGTCTTCTGGTTTTAATTGAATCTATGCAAAGACGAAAAATGTCTCCACTTCCAAAAGTAGAAGAGATGACTTCATCGAGTGTGATTATTTCTTTTACCAGAGAAAGTATGCAGGTGTTGTTTGATGATCTGTATGATGCTGAATTTGTGGAGGTAAAATCAAAAAGTAAATGGAAAGATAAAAAGCCAAAAAGAATTGAAGAGGAGGAAATTATAGAAAACGGCAAGAAAAAAAAGGTCAAATATTTTATTTACGACGAATTTCAGGCCAAAGGCAGTTTTTTTACAACATTTTATCCAGCTGGTTGTGAGAATTGGTTAACCTTATGGAGACAGATGCTCCGGAATGTCTTGCGTGCCCAGCCAAAAACCCGTGGAGTTTATATAGAAAGGGCAAAAGGTAACCCCTCTCCTGAAGCTTCAAAGGTTTGGGGCTCTTTAAACAAAGCCATGAAAGCCAAAAAACAGAAAGAGGAAAGTTTTGCTGGTTCTGTATTTATTGGCGCACAGGAAAAAAATGCAGAGTTGGTGCCCTTTAAGGGACTCCCACAGGAAAACTTTTTGCTTCACTTCTGGTATATTGTCAGCCTTGTTTTTGAAGTGCAATTCGTGGAAATCAAAAAAAATCAGGAAAGAAAAATTAACGTTCACTGGAATGACCTTGGCTATGCTATAGTCATACCTGAACCTTCTGCGATTGATGTATTCAAGGAAGATATAATTGCGATGCTCTCCGATTTACCAGTTGAACAACAAAATTATACACCAGCCTCAGGAAAAGTTAATCTTTTTGAGGAAAGTGCTTTAGAATACTTGCATTTTCTTGTGATTAATAAAAGCTGTAAAATGGGTGGGTTCTTTGACTCAATTTCTGGTCTGGAAGTTTACCATATGCAAAAACAGAACAAGAAAGTGCGTATGCTGGGAGCATCAAGAATAATCCCTGATAGAAGAGTTTTTGAAGAATATGAACGCATGCGACAGTCAAATATGAATCCTATTTTTAAAAGATTTTATTTACAAAATATTCTTGCACAAAATCCATGGTATTCAGGTAGCGAAAAATATATCAATAAGTTTCCTGCTGAAATATTTATCTGGAAAAATGGAAAAACTCCTGAACAGTCAAATTTCAATTTTTTTGGAATTAACTGTAATAAAATATTTAAACAAATAATAGAATATTTAAAAATAAAGGAGGTCAAAGAGGTGCATGAAGAAAGTAAAGAAATGTTTCTGGCAAAAATTATTTACAGAATGGTCAGGCATTACATTTTGCTTAAGGCATTAAACAAATCTGGATTATCTACTATAACTGATAAAAAAGACCAGACTATTTATCCCTTTGAACAAAAAGAATACAGGGACGCCATTGAAAAGGTGAGTATGGATGCCTTTTTGGCTATGCGTGGGCGAAAGGAAGAGGATTTTGTAGAATATTTTACCGGCACTATTTGTGCTGTGCCACAATTCTTGCCTCAAAAAGAATATCTTCTCCTTTCTGATGCCCTGGTGCAGGGGGGATGGGAAAAGGTAAAATCCTTATCTCTGCTGGCAATTTCTGCTGCATCTTATTTAGCTAAGAATAACCAACACAAGGAGGAAGATTAAATGAACATCTTTGGCACTATATTAACATATGCTGCCCCAAGTGCAAACTATCGTGGCGAATCTGCTGAAAATAGAAGTGTACTTCAAAAAATAACCCAGGGCAGGTTTGAATATCCTATTATTTCTCCAGAAGCTATAAGAAACGCCTTAAGAGACACATTGAGAGAACTTGGTCTTCCCTGCAATCGAGAGAGATTAAATGATGAAGAACAACTAGCGGTGAAATTTCAGGATTATCCTGATCCCGATAGATTCGCAGATGATTTTTTTATGGGTTGGCTTATTGCTGCTGGAAGCAAAGACAGAAAAAAGATCTTAAAAGAATTAAAAGAGAGAGGACGCAATCCAGAAGCGTTTTCTTTTAAAAGAGATTCCATTTTACGGATGAATCTGGCTGTTGCGCTTGAGCCATATCGTTATGACTCTATTTTTACCCAGTCTCCCCAGGATGTAACTCCAAACGAAATAAAATCATATAAAAATGCAGAAAATTCACAGCTTCTGCATAGGGAAGTCACATATACTCCCTTTCAATACCCTTTTGCTCTGAACTTAAATGAGTGTGAACAAAAAAAGGATTGGACAAAGATCTTGCTCAAAGCCATTGGCCAGTTAAATGGGGTAGCAGGCAATCATGCGCGCAGTTATTTTGAAATGGCGCCTGCAAGTATAATCATTCGTTTAACTAATTTGTTAGTGGCTGGTTACTCAACCTATGGTTTTGAAATCAAAGATGGCAAACATCTGTTTCCAGAAGTTATAGAAGGTATTTTACAGAATGATTATCCTGGTTCTGAATTTTATTTTGGGGGTAAAATTGTCAAAGATATGGATGAACCACAACTAAATTCTCTCAAAGAAAAAGGAGCCACTCTTGAAAGAAATCCTCAAAAATTGATTGATATTGTTGCAGAAAAAATGTTCGCATCAGGAGAATAATTATGCTTATTTTAAAATTACAGGCTCCTTTTGCCTCTTTTCGCACTTTTACTGCTGGAAGCTTTAGACCAACTGCAAGTTTTATTACTCCTTCTGCTGCTTATGGGTTGCTATTGAATGTGGCAGGCATAGAGATGCGTTATGATGACGGCAAATCTGTAATGACAAAAATTGATACCGGGTTGCCTGAATGTTCTATTGCTCTGGCAGCCCTTAAATTTCCTAAGGCACATAGTCTATATCAGCAAATTCACAATTATCCTGTAGGTAATACTGGGAAAAAACGAAAGGATATAACTAAAGGAGGCAAATATAATATCGTTCCTGCCCGGAGGGCTTTTTTATCCAATATCAAGGCGTTGATAGCGTTAAAAGATAATCATAAACTAGAAGAAAAAATACAAAGTGGTCTTCAAGGG
Organism: Dissulfuribacter thermophilus; assembly: GCF_001687335.1. Classification (NCBI taxonomy): domain Bacteria; kingdom Pseudomonadati; phylum Thermodesulfobacteriota; class Dissulfuribacteria; order Dissulfuribacterales; family Dissulfuribacteraceae; genus Dissulfuribacter; species Dissulfuribacter thermophilus. The sequence goes on from NZ_MAGO01000011.1 coordinate 11,453, forward strand.
AAAATTCGGAGAAAATACGGGCTGCCTTTTTTGGGAGACAATAATTTTTTAATAGACAGGTTGGAGGTAATAACAGAACCAGAACCTGCCCACTGGTATATTCCTATAAAGGCAGACAATGAAATTGAGTATAATGAGTACATCACCAGATTAACCATTACCATTGACAGGGCCCAAATGAGTAAAACTAGGTCAGCTCTGTTTGTGCCAACAAAAAGGCCTGTAAAAGATATACCGCAAAAGGCCTGGGTAACTGTTAAATATTAAAGTAAATTGTCATGTCTATCAACATAACAAACGAAGGCTTTTTCAACTCCCACTTTCTGGCAGAAAAAACGAGAGATAATCCGCTCATTCGAGTGATGGCTCTGCATGCATTAGCTTATTGTGAGCGGCTTTTTTATCTGGAAGAAGTGGAAGAAATAAGAGTGGCAGATGCCAATATATATGCTGGCCGCAGACTGCATGAAGGACTGGACAAAGGAAGCAAAAAATATACCTTAGAGCTTGCCAGCCAGGAACTCGGTATCCGTGGCAAAGTTGACTATATTTGCACAAATGCCGGAGAACTTATCATTTACGAGCATAAAAAAGGCCGTTCAAACAAAGGCAATCAAGCCTGGCCCAGTGATTATCTTCAAACAACAACTTATGGTCTTCTTGTTTCAGAACATTTTAATCGTCCGGTAAAAGAGCTACGTATTCGTTATCATGCGGATAACAAAACCATTGTAATTCCATTCGATCTAAATAAGGCAAAAAATGAAATTTTGAAAGCAGTAAAGAGAGCCAGAGAACTGCGTTCATGTCTTCAAAGACCTCCTGTTAATGTACCAGAAAATCTCTGTCGCACCTGTTCTCTTGCGCCAGTGTGTTTACCAGAGGAAGAACATTTTGCAGCAGAGGGAAAAGAAAAACCAGTCAGATTGTTTCCTGCTGAAGATGAACGTAGGGTAATTCACATACTTGAACAGGGGGCTTTCATTAGCAAAGATGGTTATCAAATAATCATACATTTGCCGGATGGCGAAAAAAAAGCAATTAGCACTGCTCATATTTCTTCTCTAGTTTTACATGGAAATGTTCAAATATCAACTCAGACCATTCATTTTTGTGCAGCTAATGAAATAGGAATTCATTGGTTGTCCTATGGTGGACATTATGTCGCGGCCTTGCAAAGGGGTGCTGGTTTTGTTCAGCGGCATCATCGTCAATATGATGCGTTTTGTAAGCCTTTTTTTACAACGCTGCTTATTGCCAGGCTTTGTCAGGCCAAAGTAGAAAACCAGTTAAAATATATTTTGCGGCTGGCAAGGGCAAAACGTTCTACACCAGTACAAAACAAGAAAACATTAGAGGCAACTATAAATGCTATTCGCCACGAAATAAAGGCTATAGCTAGAATAGAAAAAACCCTAAGTAAAGCTGATGATGGAGATATTGTAGAATATGATAAATTAACTGGGGAAATGCGAGGGCACGAAGGCAGAGCGGGGAGAGAATATTTTAAGGCACTAGCCTGTATATTAAATTTAGAAAAAGATAGCTTTTTGTATTTTGATGGCCGTAATCGGCGCCCACCTAGAGACCCATTTAATGCTTTACTGTCTTTTGGTTATGCGTTGCTTTATAAAGATTGTGTAGCTGCTATTCAGGCCGTAGGGCTTGATCCCTGTTTTGGTTTTTTCCATACCCCACGTTCTACTGCCTATCCTCTGGCTCTGGATTTGATGGAATTATTTAGAGTGATAATGTGGGACATGCCACTTATAGCTTCTGTCAACCGCAAGCAATGGCGTAAACAGGACTTTGAAATTACAGGTAAGCAGGTATGGTTAAATAAAGAAGGGCGAAAAAAAGCTATTATTTTGTATGAAAATCGCAAAAAGGAAAAATGGAAACACCCTGTTTTAAAATATTCTTTAAGTTATGCTCGCACAATAGAACTTGAAGCAAGATTGCTGGAAAAAGAATGGACAGGCAGTCCTGGTTTGTTTGCCAGACTTAGGCTTAGATAAAAATGGTTTAGGATAATTTATGAATACAGATAAGCACTGGTACCTATTTTGTTATGACATAAGAGATCAAAAACGCTGGGCAAAAGTTTTTAAAATAATCAAAGGATATGGCGAACATCTACAATATTCTATTTTTAGGATACGAATGACCAAGAAACAACTGGAAAAGTTGCGATGGCAACTAACTAGCATAATGGATGTAGAAGATGATTTAATGATTGTGAAATTGTGTCCAACCTGTGCCAAAAGGATTATTGACAGCAGAGATGGGGCTAAATGGAAGCAAGATGTACCTTCTTTCGAAGTATTTTAAAGGGACTTTATAGTTAAGATTCTAATCAGTTTTTTTCGTAGTGTGTCAAATCAAGTTTTATATAACTGAGTATGATAAATGGAGTTTGTTAAATATATTATTATAAAACTTCTTCAAGATAGTGCAGTTAATTCTTTTGAGCAAGAAAATAAATAATGTTTTCTCTTTTAGGAGAAAATTAATTATAATTGTGAATAAAAATACCCATGATGCTCTCTAAGATTATAAAGAATCTTAGAGCCGTTACGCACTATAATAAAATATTTAATTATAAATTAAATTAATTTAAAATATTGGCTATTAAGAATTTATAATAGGGGATGGCTACCTCCCTCCATACCGACTCAATAAAGTTTTGCCTTGCCGCTGGCAAGGCTGAAAAATTTTCCAGCTCTGAGCCACCTAATACCTAAACACGGGGGCCTATGCAGGTTGAGCAGCAAGAATCATGCAAACAATGAGAAAACTATTTTTTTATCAAGGATGTGTCTTTTTTTTGAATACATAACTAACGGTAAATAAAAAAAAGCTAGTAAGACTAGATAGTTTAAATATATCATTAACGATATAGGTACTTGAAATTAAAAAAATATATTATTTCAATAAATTAAATAGAAGAAGGCTGATGTGCTTTATCATATTCTAGGTAAAAAGATAATGTTGATAAAGGTGCTTGAAAAATTTCACCAGACAATAGAAAACTGCAATATTATAAGAGATAGGCTGATTTGATCTCCGATGCCGCAAGGCGTTGAGCACGTACTAATCCTGCTGAATCCTGTATACTGAATCCTCTGATTTGATCTCCGATGCCGCAAGGCGTTGAGCACGCGAAACTTGGATGGTGACAGCTATTCCCCACCCCTGACTGATTTGATCTCCGATGCCGCAAGGCGTTGAGCACTTGCTTCTGGTTCTCTCCAGAACAACCCTTACGCACTGATTTGATCTCCGATGCCGCAAGGCGTTGAGCACAAGCCAAAGAGGAATATAAAATCGCCACCTTTGGTAACTGATTTGATCTCCGATGCCGCAAGGCGTTGAGCACCGGGCGTGGCTCCTATAGATAAGAACCACTATGTCTGATTTGATCTCCGATGCCGCAAGGCGTTGAGCACTTGCATGATCTCCTAGACCGTAGCCTATCCCGTACAGTCTGATTTGATCTCCGATGCCGCAAGGCGTTGAGCACTCAGAGCAGATTGAGTCCGCCAGGAAAGATAGTGGCCTGATTTGATCTCCGATGCCGCAAGGCGTTGAGCACGTGATACCAAAAGTCATTATCCGTTCTTGCACTACTGATTTGATCGCCGATGCCGCAAGGCGTTGAGCACTTATCGCCCCAGAGGTCCACGAAGGTCCCGTCATCTGATTTGATCTCCGATGCCGCAAGGCGTTGAGCACGAAGTAGGGCCAGCGGCCACAACGTACACAAGAGCTGATTTGATCTCCGATGCCGCAAGGCGTTGAGCACGTTGATGGTGTTCCTTACACTAGCCTTAACAACGCCCTGATTTGATCTCCGATGCCGCAAGGCGTTGAGCACCTGATATAACAGGATGGACAGATGCTTCAACTGGTGCTGATTTGATCTCCGATGCCGCAAGGCGTTGAGCACACTACAATTGACTACACTTTTTCTTGGGGGTATCCCTGATTTGATCTCCGATGCCGCAAGGCGTTGAGCACATTTCAAACAATGCTCTTACCAGAGCTGGTCTGCCTGATTTGATCTCCGATGCCGCAAGGCGTTGAGCACTTGGTTATGCGCTGGCGGTTTAATTAAAAGGAGGACTGATTTGATCTCCGATGCCGCAAGGCGTTGATCACGCGTTGACATCTACAATGTCATCCATCGTTACCTCACTGTTAAGGTCATTTTAATTTCCCCAGTTTAGGGGACTTAAAAATCCTCACTTAGTTAGACAATAAATAATTATAGAGGCCTCTAAGGTGCACCCTAGACGCAATCTTGTACCTTATCCATGTTTCGAACTCAAAAAACTGCAAGATAAGACACAGAACAGTATGAGGCCAATAGGGTCGTGCTCCCCTAAAAAACTATTTGGACGAAGCCGCCATTTGGAGGCAAAAAGGCCCGAAGTCCTGCAGGAGCTTTTAGGGTGTTTACATGGATGCCATTTGAATAAATCGAATCATTCAATTTCGATTAGTTGCGGCAAAAATCGTATTCCATATCTCTTTTCTCCTCGACGACCAACTGACTCTATACGAAGACAGTGGGCAATGTGGCCAAAATAAGAATCAATCTTGGCATTTATCTTTGTTCGGTATTGTCTGAGATTCTCGATTTCGATGCTTTGGATTCCACCCTCAGACAGGGATCTTCTGGGAAGAGTTGGAGAGTTTTGGGCTGCTGTTTCAAAAAATCCACAGATTAAGTGCCTGCATTCATCTTTTTCCACTTCAGAAAGAGTGGGAAAACAGTATTCACAGACGTCCTCCTCTTTTGAACACCTGCAATCTTTTCTGCGCATGGCAAAAAAGGCATATACTGCAATCAATGCCGGGCTCAAATCCACCTCTCTTCCGCAATAGGCCAGCTTTCCTCGTGAGATATCTACTCTGAGTTTTGCTGGTGCATCGCACACCACAGACATAAGCAGGTCTTCCGGCCGTTCAGGGCCCTCAAGATCTTTTTCAGACAGCCATGATCGAACAGACACAAATGGCATTGGAACTAGCCAGATCTTGGCATATTTTGAGTCCTTGAAATAATATTCGTCCTTGTCATCCTTTAGCCTTATCTTTGTATTTATGCGTGGTGGATAATAAAATTCTCTAGAGGACTCAAATTCAGGGGAGACCAACACATGATAAATCCTGTCTTGAGGGCGTCCGTAAAATTGAGCAGATAGCGCGAGGCACGCGCTCATGGTCTTCCTGCCACCTGCTATTAGAAAATATACTGCGGTATCAGGGTCTTTTGTAAGCTTCCAGGACAGTCTCATACAGGTTTCAACGAGTATGGCGTTGTGTTCAGGGCTTAGGATGTCGTCTAATTCGTTTCCCTGACTGTCTTTTAGGACATGGATATTTTCAGGAGGAAAATGCACCATTTCCCTGGAGATCTCATATTCATCTAAAAGCCTATAGAGAGCCCCTGTACCTGAGGCCAAAAGACCTGCATGAATGGCATCCTTTCCAGAACGTGTGGTTATCACGTGAATTTCATGTATGGGCCTCTCTTCCATTATAAAGGCATAGAGAGCCTCTGTAATGACCTGTGGATTTAGCCCACTTACTGCCAATAGAATATTTTTAGTTGCCATTTAAAAGCTCCAGTTAAGCCAAATTATTGCACTACACTAGGGGTCAAAAATAATTTACCCCGAAAATACCCGTAATAACAGGTAGAAGGAAGAAGGTAGAAGGTAGAAGCAAGCCCTGCCTGTACAATAGCCTGAGGCTGGAGGGCAAGGTTCAAAGTTCTCTTCCTTCAACTCAAAACTCAAAACTCAAAATTCAAAACTTTTATACGGGGGAGACGAATTCGTTCGTCATGAGAGTTTGGGGTTAAAGGTGTTCCCCAAGCTCATCAACTACCAACACTTCCCCCTCAAAATGACAGAAAAGCCTCTTGGCATCCTGGTCTGCCCATGCATCACATTCATGGGTGGACTCCAATACGGGTTTACCCATTAACTCCTTGAAATCAAGGCGCCTTGGATTGTAGCGCCCTCCCCTTTTTCGTTCTTCCATGAATTTTGAAAGGTCATCAATCCTCTCATTCAAAATGGCTGTTCGCTCTGGTCCAAGCCCCTTAATGCTTTGGGAGAATCTGTGTCCGAACCTCACAAGGTTTGATGGTGGGCAAAGCACCTCCCTTCTGTAAATGGCCTTTTTACACTGGTTCCACAAAAGTTCTCCCCATGGGGACAGGGCAACTTCCCCATCCATCTTGAGAATCATGGTCTCAGGAAGACTATTAGGTACCTGCTCCACAGCTAGGCCATTTGAGACCTTTCGGAAAAACTCTAGATGTTCCTGGATTATTCCCTCACCATCCATCCTTACAGGTAGCCTAGGTATTCTGAGAAGTTCCTTGCCAGTCTGAAAGATGTATAGGGCTTCATCAGCGTAGAAAGATGCCACTGTCTGCAAGAATCCTTGGACTCCCTTAAACCCGCCTGTGAGATTAAAGATGATAGAATAGCCCTTGTCTCTATAGCCAGGCACAAGGTCGTGTACGAATCTGGCAAGTTCAGCGAGGGCGTATTGAAATGATATAAGCTCCACTGTCTGGAGGTCCTTTTGGACGTGCATCATAACTGCAAGACCTTTGGCTTCGAGCCACTCCTTTAGGGCACTGCCTGTAGTCCTGCCAAGGAGGGTATCTGAGCAGAGAAGGCAGTGAACGTCCATTGATTTTTCCGGAATACTTCCCCCATAATATTGTAGGAGAGAATTCAGTTCAGCGCTCATCTTAAGGAGCTCCTCATCCTTTGCCTGAGCCAACCGCTGTTTGGCCCTCTTGACCAGTGCCTTTAGGAGCCTTTTGTCTTCTTCATCGGTTATTGAATCAAAATCTTTTATATTTCCATGCTTTAACGTCACATATCTTTCCTCGGCAGACAAAGCGCAATTCGTCAAAAGACTTGTCCCACACGTTGTAAGAATAAAACTCCTTTTATTCGTCATCTCTAATAACACCCCTTTAGATTTTCAAGCTTTGGGCCTGGCATTGCACCAGGCCTTTTACTAGGAGGGAAAAACTTTAAAGCGGAGTCTGGAAAAACCACCTGAGTGGATGTGACTATATTATCCACTGGGTGTAAGTTTTTAAGAAGCATAAATGTTTCTGCCTCCTTAGAAGTTCGCGAGAAATTACACTTTTGGCCCTTTAGGGCCAAAGTTTTAGGGGATTGACAGGCCCTGTTCACATCCTCAGCATAGGAAGGATTACGCGAACTTAGCTCTCATTATAGGAGAGTGTCCCTAGTCATCTATTGGAATGATGTTTTCTCTGCGTAAAATCTCTCTATACTTTGAGATTCTGGTCCGTTGCCACCTTTTAAAGGCCTTACCAACATCGAATTCGTCAATAAAATTAAGTTCTCCGGAAATATCTGTTAGGATCTCAATAAGATACAAAAAATCTGCAACAAGCTGGGAATAGAGCACAAAAAGTTCCTGCTTACTCTTATAAGGACTATATAGCTCTGAAAGCAAGTAGTAGGATTTTTTGCCGATCTCAATGAAGTAATCTATGTCTACGAGTCTTCTGGTAAGATGCTCGGGATAAAGCCCTGAGAATATAAGCGAAAGATCACCTACTGCCTTAAGGTCCCGCAATTTTTCAAAGAGGTTCTTATGAAGGGCCTCAAGGAGCACGATTCCTAGAGGCCTGTCCTGGACTATCTCTGAATAGAAAAAGTCGTCATTTTCAGAAAGGCGTTTCAACAGGTGAAGGAGATAGAGCTTTGCATGAGGCCTCAATTCTATGTTTAAACGCCTTTCTGCAGCCTCAACCTCGTCGACAAAGAAGGCATCGAATCCTTCAATCAGCTCCATCTCAAACCTGGTACTCCTTTCATGTAATTTTCGTAGATTCAAGTTGAATCTACGATTCTGGTGATAAAAGAACTCACACAATAGTTGTTTTGAGTTCCCCACCCCTACCAGGATGAGAGTGTAGCCTTGGGGAAGGCTAGCCCCAATTTCGAGACTCGTCCCTTAAAGGCATAGCCTCTCCACTTCATTCCTATGTCCCGAAGTCCTGTCAAAAGTGCTTCCCTTATAATCCGGGATAATGCTCCATAGCCGTGTGAAAACTTTGCCACTCTTGCCACCAAATCCCCTGGTGGCCACTTACTATGACAAACTCAACCCCATATGTGTCTCTTATCAGTATATTTATCCCATTCCTCCGACAGTCAAGGGGGGCATAGGGTGACTGCTTCAAAGAAAAAATATACTATTTTCCCTGCTAGACTTTTGAATTTTTTTGTCTGGAATATACTAGGAATTTTGCGATTTCTACTGTAACGAATGACCCTTTTTTTCTCCAGAGAATCGGTGAGGACCTCGTCCTGACAATGATTTGGGCTCATTCATAACTCGTGACATGTCGTTTAATCTTCTGGTGAATCCGATTGAGTCGAGGTAATCTAATATGTTGAATCGCACTCTGCCTATGGGGATTACCTTTGCAGTATCATCAAAGGTAAGTCTGCCATTGCTGCATATATGTTTCTCTACGTCTCTTTTTATCCTTTCGAGGTATTCTGTTGTTATAAACTCCTCTCTGTTTCCCTTTTTTGCGTGAAAAATCCTGACGACCTTGTCTGTACGGATCAGAAACGATAAAACTCGCCGCACATCGGCCTCGTTAGGTGATCCTAATCTTTCCAAAATATTTGAAAGAGTAACGGGTTTGGGTTCCATCTTTTCCAGAAGGGAAACAATGTAATGGGAGATCTCCAGAAGATTTTTGGGTAGGTGTGGTCTAAATCCTGCTAGTCTGAGCCGGTCACTTCCCACTGGTTCCAATTTTTTGTCTTGTCTGAGGGTCTCAAGAAGCACATCTTTCAGTTGCCCGTCCAGTGTAGAAAATCTGTTTCTTATCTCCTCTAGAGAGATGCCCAGATGATCCGGGTGTGATTGGTGAAAATCTGATACCATGTCTATGGCCGTTTGAATTAGGGCCTCAAAATGCCTTCTTAAATAAAACCTTTCCCCTATACATAGGACCTTGTGTTTTTTTACGAGTTGCATCATAAGATCTTTTGTCTCCTGGAGGGAACGTCCGGAGGTTATTGCAATTTTTTCCAGCTCAATGGGAGTCGTGTAACTCTCTTCAAGAATAGTCAATACGATGTCAGGAGCTTCTCCCTGAGACAGAAGTCTCAGATAGTCCACTCTTTCTTGGTCTCTGGTCCGCCACTTGCGTCTTGATACCTCCAATATAAGGCCTCCACCCAAGATGCGGACAGGAGAAAGGCTCGCTATTACCAGAGGGAAAAAAGAAAGGGCAGCAACTTCATCTTTAAACCTCAACTGACAAAATCCCCTGTCTCCTGGCATAAGGACCTCTCTATCCATTAGAACGAGCCTTGCCAACTTATGGGAAGAACCGCAGAATACGCGTATTGTGGAGTAATTCTTCAAGGGTTGTTTTACATAGTCTCTCAACCTTATTTCTGCGTTGAAAAACCTTCCCTGTGCGAGACGACCTGGCTGTCCGAGCACCATTCCTTTTTTTATCTGGGTGTGACTGATGCGTCTTAGATTGATTCCAGCCCGCATGCCAGCTTTAACAGAATCAGTCCACCTCCTGCCTGTTTGTATACACCGGACCTTGTCAAGTACATGGCAGGGATATATCTCTATTTCCGAATCAGTGCAGATCCTTCCAGAGGCTATAGAGCCAGTGACCACTGTTCCATAACCGGCTACTGGGAAAACTCCGTCCACTGGCATCATGAACGGCCTGTCTTCATGACTGGGAGAATTGCCTGACAATATAGATTCCAAGGCCCTCGTGAGTTCAAGCCTGCCAGTTCCTGTGCTGGAGGAAAAATGTATAATGGGAGCATCATTTAAAAACGTGTCCTTTACAAGTCTTCTTGCCTCTTCCTCCGCCAGAGGCAGGATTTCTTCATCTACCAAGTCGACCTTGGTTATCACAACGATCCCTTTTGAAACACCTATGGCTTCAATTACGGACAGGTGTTCCAGGGTCTGAGGCATTACGCCCTCGTCAGCCGCTATTACAAGGATCGCTGCCTCGATTCCCCACAGCCCCCGGACGGTGTTGTGAAGATAGGCCTGATGCCCTGGGACATCGACAAAGAAGATCGTACCTGAATCCAGGTCAAGGGTAGTATGCCCGACATTTATCGTAAGCCCTCTTCTTTTCTCTTCTGGCTCCCTATCAAGATCGACACCTGTAAGTGCCTTTACAAGAGAAGTCTTGCCGTGGTCAACATGACCCGCAACACCGACTATCAGAGACCTGGTCATATACCCTCCGTTTCAGGTACAAAAGGGGGCGAGGGGAGTCGAACCTCCTCCCTGTTTATTAGACAGGGCCAACGGGTTTGCAGCCCGTGGGGCACACCGGTACCATCGCCCCCATTTGGATTACATCCTATGTCTTATCAGTCTCTGCCATGTAAATTTTGACTGCGCAGGCCTTGTATTCGGGAGTGAGAGAGATCTCGTCATATGCTGGGCTCGTAAGAAGATTGGTTAGCACATCTTGGAAATGAAATGCCATAAACACGGTTCCGGGCCTGCTTTTTGCGGTGAGCCTTGCCCTCACCGCTACCTTTCCACGTCTCGATTCCACCCATGTCATCGCGCCATCCATTATACCGAAACGCCTTGCGTCCTCAGGATGAATCTCTACGTATTCCTCCGGAGAAATCGTATTGAGTACTCTTGAACGTCTGGTCATAGAGCCGTTATTGTAATGTGGAAGACGACGCCCTGTGATCAAGACAAGAGGATATTCACTGTCAGGTTGTTCCATGCTACCAGAGTGAAACAGTACTGAAAAAAGCCCCTTGCCCCTTGTAAAGGCATTGCTGTGTAAAAGGGGCGTCCCTGGATGAGTGTCGTGGGGACATGGCCAGACAAGTCCATCCCCTTCGAGGCGCCAGTAATGAACACCGGCCATCACTGGTGTTACCTTAGCGATTTCCTCCATTATTTCTGCCGGATCTGTATAAGACATTGAATATCCCATTTTCTGAGCAAGAAGGCATACTATCTTCCAGTCTGGCAGGGCCTCACCCGGTGGCTCGACAGCCTTTCTGATCCTTTGAATCCTTCTTTCGGCATTTGTAAAGGTACCGTCTTTTTCGTAAAAACAGGCAGCAGGAAAGACAACGTGCGCCATTTTCATGGTCTCTGTAGGGAAAATATCCTGGACTATTACTAGCTCCATGCTGGCCAATGCGGTGCGGACAGCGGAGATATTTGCCTGGGTGTGCATGGGGTCGTCGCCGATACAGTAGAGCGCCTTAAACATCCCCTCTCTTGCAGCCTGATACATTTCATGTTCGGTAAGTCCAGGGCCCTCGGGGACACTTGTACCCCACTCCTTGGCGAACTTTTCCCTCGTCTGTACATCATCCACGTCCTGGTAGCCGGGATATACCATGGGAAGCGCTCCCATATCGCACGCGCCCTGGACGTTATTCTGACCTCGGAGAGGCAGTATGCCAGCGCCTGGTCTACCGACATTGCCAGTGGCCAGGGCCAGATTGGCGAGCCCCATCACACTGTTTGTTCCATCACGGTGTTCCGTCACTCCAAGGCCATAAAGGATCATGCCTTTACGTGTCCCTGCATAGCACCTGGTGGCCTCTCTCAGCAGTTCAGCCGAAACACCGGTTATGGCATCCGTCATCTCAGGAGGAAACATCTTTACATGTTGCCTGACCTTTTCGAATCCTTCAGTGCGTTCTGCGATGAATTCGCTGTCTTCTAGGTGTTCGTCAAATATGACATGGAGCATGGAGTTGAAAAGCGAGACATTGGTGCCGGGCCTCAGCCTGAGCCAATAATCTGCAATTGAGACCAGATCAGTGCGCCTTGGATCTATGACTATGAGTCTTGTTCCATTGGCTACAGCCCTACGTATCATCATCCCTACCACGGGATGGGCCTCGCTTGTATTAGATCCGCATACTATCAGGACTTCTGCCTCCATAATGTCCCTAAGAGAATTTGTGGCAGCACCACTCCCCAGGGCTATCCTGAGACCAGTCACAGACGGTGCATGGCAGACCCTGGCACAGTTGTCTATATTGTTTGTGCCAATTACCGCCCTGGCAAACTTCTGCGCCAGATAATTGACTTCATTTTCACACCTTGAGGATGAAACTACTCCAATTGCATTGGGCCCGTATTTTTGCCTGATTTCCATAAGGCGTTTAGCCGCAAAGTCTATTGCCTCTTCCCAAGAGACCTTTCTGAACTTATCCTCACGGCTTTCACGTATCATCGGCCTTGTCAGACGGTCTGGATGACGATAGAAATCAAAGCCGAACCTACCTTTTACGCACAGGTCACCATAATTTGGAGCATCCCTAGGATCGGATTTTATCTCCACAATTACACCACATTTTGAATGGATCTCTATCTTGCAGCCTGTTCCACAGTAAGTACATACGCTCTTTGTGACATCGGCTTCACCTGGTAGTAAGGGGACACCAAGATCCTTTTTCGTAAGGGCACCTGTGGGACATGTATCGACACAGGCTCCGCACGAGACGCAGTTGGAGTTTATCACTATGGACTTATCCCTGACGCAGCCATCTTCCTCAATATAGTCCAGCCGCAGGGCATCTGATTCACAGGTCTGCTCACATCTGTGACATAACACACACTTGTTTGGATCTATCAAAATGGCTGGATGGGTCTTGTCCAGGGGATAATGAAGCCGTTTCAGGGCCTTTTTTACCCCAAGATCGTGATCGGCGCATAGTGTACGGAAGGTACATTTTGAAAGCCCCAGACAGCCACACTGAAGGCATCTCGCTGCCTCACGCCTGGCCATCTCCTCGGTAAGGCCGAGTTCAACCTCAAAAAAGTCACAAATGCGCCTTTCAGGCGGACGTTCAGGCATGGATTGGGCAAGGCTCACTGTAAAACCATCATAGTTGTGCATATCGACGTCTTCAAAGCGCTTACCCTTGGTAAAATTAAATCTCGGCTCAGATATACCTGTCTTTTCCCCAACCATGTACTCATGCATGGCCTCTGCAGCGCGCCTTCCTGCTGCAACCGCCTGAATAACAGTCCTTGGCCCGCTTGCACAGTCACCCCCGGCAAAAATCCCTGGGATATTCGTAGCCATGGTGCTGGGATTGGACTTTATTGTCTTTTTGGGGCTCAATTTCAATTTTGCTTCCAGGTCACCAAAGGTGGAAATGGTGTCGTCACCCTCCTGACCCAGTGCTGAGATCACTGCATCCCCTTCCCACACGAGCCTGGAGCCTGGCATGGGAACAGGGAAACGTCTGCCCCTCTCATCTGGCTCTCCAAGGACCGTCCTGGCCATTATGACCTTCACCTTACCATTGTCCATGCGCTCAATAGACAGAGGCGTGGCCATGAGGAATAGCTGTACCCCCTCCTTTTCTGCCTCTTCCACATCGCGCTGCTGGGCCGGCATCTCCACTCGGCTCCTCTCGTACACAACAGTAACATCCCTTACACCAAGACGCCTTGCTGAACGCGCGGCATCCACTGCCACATCTCCACCACCGATTACGAGGACCTTTGAACCGAGAGAGATTTGCCTGCCGAGATTGATCTTTTTCAAGAGCTCAAGGCCATCTACGGCAAACTCTCCGCCCTTGATCGAAAGGGATCTTTGCTTCGAGAGCCCAACCGCAATAAATATAGAATCAAAACCCTGATCTTTGAGGTCACTTAAGGTAAAATCATCTCCCCATCGCCTTCCAACCTTTACATGCACCCCCAGATCCAAGATATTCTGTACCTCTTGTTCCACTACCTTGGTGGGGAGCTTGTAGTTTGGAATCCCGTATCTCAGGAGCCCACCGAGTTCCTTTTCTGCCTCGAAGATGGTTACGTCATGGCCGAGCTTTCTCAAAAAATAAGCGCAGCTAAGACCAGCGGGTCCACCACCAATAATGGCTGCACGTTTGCCTGTAGATTCCCCTGGCCGTTCTTTCAAACCACCTTTGGCCTGAACGTAATCTGCCACGAACCTCTTGAGATGATTTATGCTAATGGGCTCATCCAACAGGACACGCCTACACCTAGTCTCACAAAATCTCGGGCACACCCTCCCCACAGAGAGCGGCAGGGGATTCTTCTCCTTAATGAGCCTCAGTGCTGCCTCATATTCGCCTCTTGCGATGAGATTAATGTATCCCTGAACGTTGATGCCACCAGGACATGTGAGATTGCAGGGGGCCTTGCAGTCTCCATAGTGATGAGAAATCAGTTTTTCCAGATTACGTCTTCTTTGCTCCAAAATTTTAGGATCTTTGGTTACCACAACCATTCCATCTGTTGCCTCAGTGCGGCATGCCCTAACATATTCACCATCAATCTCCACAAGACACAGAAGACATGGCCTCTTGGAATCATCCTTACCAGGGAGGTGACACAGGTGCGGAATCTCGATCCCTGCATCTCTTGCCGCTTCAAGGACGCTCATGCCCTGTCGGGCAGTGACCTCTCTCCCATCTATCAAGAGGTTTATCACTTTATCTGTAACATTCATTATGTCCCTCCGGTTCCAAAATTGGCTGAAAGAGTCCTTTCACACCTGGCTCTCACTATAGAGGCTATATTTTTTCTGCTAAAATCGCCGGACCTAAGGAGATCCTTGGCAGCATTTATGAGTCCTGTCCGCAACTTTACATCTCGAGCGGCGTTGGCTGCCTCGAGAAGCCGTTGCCTCAACCGCTCTTCCTTTACGCCTTCGGCCTGTCCAAGAGGACCTAGTTCGGCAATCCTCTTGGTAAATTCGGTGATTATGTTGACAAACCTGGGGCCTTCTGCTGCGGATGCCCACTCAATGAGAAGGCGCTCCTGCCTGACCCCTATACGTCTCATGGCCTCATGGGCCAGAGAACCGCTTATTAGGGCATGATAATTTCCTGATTGGTAATGACATTCCCCTGGATGACAGCCTCCAACAAAAACTCCATCAGCACCGACTGCCAATGCCTCCAGAGGGAAAGAGGGATCAAGTCTCCCTGTGCACATAATGCGAATGACTCTGAGATTGGGTGGATACTGGTACCGGCCGACTCCGGCTGAGTCCGCAGCAGTATAGCAACACCAATTGCACAGAAAACCGAGAATTCTGGGTTCCTGTCTCTGTTTATTCATTTTCTATCTCCTTTCCTGAGAAAGCGTGGATCTGCGCCATGATTCCATGGTAAGTGAAACGGCCCATTTCTATGGCCAACACAGGACAACGAGCGGCACATATGCCGCAACCTTTACAGGATGCGGCAAGGGTTGAGGCCTTTCGTCTCTTTCCTTCCTTGTAGATGCGAATCGCGTTGTACGGACAAAACTGCTCGCATGCGCCACAGCCGATACATTTTTCCTTGTCAACCATGGAAACAATTGGTTCTGGTTCCACCTTTCCCCTCGCCAGAGGCAGACAGGCCCTTGCAGCCGCTGCCTGCGCCTGGGCAATACTTTCATCGATGGAGCGTGGAGAGTGTGCAAGGCCACATACATAGACCCCATCCACTGCCAGATCCACAGGCCTCAACTTCACATGGGCCTCGAGGAAGAACCCGTCTTCTGTCGTAGGTACCTTGAGTATTTTTGAGATGTCCTGTACATCTTCCGGCACAATTCCGGTTGAGAGGACCAATAGATCAGCCTTCCACTCGATTTCCCTATTAAGGAGAGAGTCCCAGACCAAGACAGCAAGCGGACTCTTTTCATCTTTTTGCAGAGATGCCCTTGGCGGATTTTCCAGGCTATAACGCTGGAATATCACTCCCTTGCGCCTCGCCTCACGATAGTCATCCTCTATAAATCCATAGGCCCTCATGTCTCTGTACAGAATGACTACTTGAATATCCGGGGCCAGCTTCTTTATCCGGAGGGCGTTTTTCAGTGCCTGACCGCAACAGACACGGCTACAGTATGAAAGGTCATTCCCCCTGGAACCCACACACTGTATCATTACTATGTGCTTCGTTCCCGGAAGTAAGGGACGACGTGAGGCGAGTCTTTCCTCCAGTTCAATTTGCGTAATGACTCTGGATGACTCACCATAGAAAAATTTTCCCTTGGGTATATAGGGTCGGCCCCCGGTGGCAAGGACTATGACGCCGTGACTGATCTCCTCGGTCTTGGAACCGATTGAGATTGTGGAACGGAAATCCCCCACATAACCCGAGACTGAAGACAATACAGCCCCTGTACAGACCCTAATCTTAGGATGGGATTTGACCTTTTCTATGAGCATTGAAACCTCCTGTCTGGGGTCATTTCCCAGCCTGTCTGCTGTGAGAGCAAGGGCCCTGCCTCCAAGCCTGTGTTCCCGTTCCACTAGGGTGCAGTAATAGCCCTGTTCTGCTATGGTGAGGGCTGCCGTGAGACCAGCCACTCCGCCGCCGATTACCAAGGCGGATTTGACCACCGGAAGTTCCTGCTCTGGTAGGGGAGCGAGATGTTGGGCCTTTGCCACGGCCATCCTAACGAGATCTTTTGCCTTTTCCGTGGCGGCTTGCGGTTCGTTCATGTGGACCCAGGAACACTGGTCTCTTATATTGGCCATCTCAAAAAGAGACCGGTTAAGCCCAGCGGCCCTCAGTGTCGCCTGAAAGAGAGGTTCGTGGGTTCTTGGGGTACATGCCGCCACTACTACCCTATTGAGATTGTATTCTCTTATTATTTCGGTAATGTGTCGTTGGGTATCCTGGGAACAGGTGTACAGATTGTCAGTGGCATACACTACTCCGGGAAGTGTACGGGCGTATTCCTGGACTTTCTTGACATCTACCACGCCTCCTATATTGATCCCACAGCTACACACAAACACCCCTATCCGCGGTTCTTCATTGGAAACGTCGCGTTCTTCAGGATAGGTGATTGATAGTGTCTCTGTATCCCTAGCTTCCTTGAGCAGACCTGCACAGAGTGAGGCGGCTCCGCTCGCCTGGGTTACACTGTCGGGTATGTCTTTCGGGCCCTGGAATGCCCCTGCTACGAATACACCCTCTCTATCGGAGCTGAGTGGCGACCAGATACCTGTGTAGGCAAAATTGTAGGAATTGAGAGATATTCCTGTGGATTCTGAGAGTTTTTCAGCATCCTCGACAGCCTCCAGTCCATTAGTCAGGACAACCATGTCGTAGAATTCATGAAAATTCCTTCCATTTTCTGCCACATAGGTGAGCAGAAGCTGTCCATCTATTTGTTCAACCCTCGCAGGACGGGCATAGACAATCCTCAGGTCGTGTTCTCTGATGGCACGCTCTCTAGCTGCATCAAACCCCTTACCGTGGGTACGTACATCCATATAAAAGAGGGTGATTTGCACATCTGGGTCATGTTCCTTGGCCATGGTCGCCTCTTTTATGGCGTACATACAGCATACAGAGGAACAGTAATTGTTGCCGCAACGTTCATCTCGAGAACCGATACACTGGAGAAACGCAATACGTTTTGGATGCCGTCCGTCTGAAATTCGAACGATCTCTCCATTGGTGGGGCCACTTGCGCACATTAGACGCTCGAATTCAAAGGCAGTCAAAACATCTTCATAGAGACCCCAGCCGAATTTTTCTAAGAACTCTTCCTTTATGCGGCCAAAGCCAGGAGCGACAATAGCAGCTCCCACATTGAGTTCTCGTATCCCTTCGGATTGATCAAAGTCTATTGCCTTTTTCTGGCATAGAGAGGCACATAGCCCACAGGAGTCATAATTGACGCGTAAACAGGCCTTTGCATCTATATAGTAACTTGTTGGTACTGCCTGGGGATAATCTATGTGCGCGCAGCGGGCCAGTTCCAAACGTTCATTGTATTGGTCTGCTATGATTCTAGGACAGTAAAGTGAACACTGCCCGCATCCGGTACAGGCGGTTTCGTCTATGAATCTCGGCTTTACAAGTACCTTTGCAGTAAAAGAACCTGGTTTGCCATTTAGGGAAATAAGTTCGGCATTCGTGATGATTTCAATGTTTGGATTTCGTCCTGCCTCCACCAGTTTTGGCGCCAGGATACAAAGGGAACAGTCGTTGGTGGGGAACGTCTTATCGAGTCTTGCCATGGCACCCCCTATGGATGCCGTTTTTTCGAGAAGATAGACCTTGTACCCCAATTCTGTAAGGTCAAGGGATGCCTGCACCCCTGCAACACCGCCTCCAATAACCAGGACGCTCCCGGTTACAGGAGTATTAGAACTATTATTGCATTTCATATGACACCTCCCATGGATGCAGAAGACCTGCATCTGTTAGCATGGCGATTCAACCGGCCTCGCCACGCCTGAGAGGTTTTATGTCAGGATTTGATTACAGGTGGGAAAACGTGGAAGGACGGCTGAAAACGCCAATAGGTTGTATAGTGGTCTGAACCAGACCTGTTGAATTTTGAGCTAAGGCTCATTCAACAGGCTGATAATACTTATAAACCATCTGTCTTTACTCCTTTTAAGGGATTACAGCGACTATAAGATTTCGCTTTTTATAGAAAGAGGAACGTATCATAAAATGATATACTGTCAACTTTCTTTTAACTCCGCATAACTGCTGCCTCAAAGTCAGACATTTCACAATTTATTAAAAGACGGCGTGAGCTTAAATCTAGATGAGAGCTAACTTTCTGATATTACAATTGAACATGATGCAACGTCATTTAGGAACCAGTACTATCGTTAAAAAACAGCTTTTAAAAATGGAGTCAATCTATAGTTAGTTAGACTGTATTTAACCCTTTAAAATTAGAGAAAAACAAGGCATACTACCCTATCATTGGAAATTAAAACTTAGGGAGGAAAATATTATGGACGCTATCACTTGTATCAAGACCAGACAGAGCATAAGAGCTTATCTTCCTGATCCAGTACCCGAAGAGCTGTTGAGAGAGGTGGTCGAGATAGCCTCATGGAGTCCTTCATATAAGAATACCCAGCCCTGGGAGGTTATGATCATCTCAGGAGAGAAAAAACAGGCCCTGAGCAAGATGCTCGTAGATCTCTTGGAAAAAGGGGCACCGCCCACCCCCGATATACCTGAGCCCACAGTATGGCCCGAAACCCAACAGGCCAGGATAAATCACCTCTATTCCCAGAGGGCCAAGGCAACTGGAATAAATCTGGCAGACCCAGAAGTGATAAAAAAGGCGAAAAAGGCAAATTTTAATTTCTACGGGGCACCCCACGCGATTTATCTATATCAAGACAAGGACCTTCCTCTTTGGTCACTGTTTGATATAGGACTCTTTGCCCAGAACCTCATGCTTGCTGCACATGCTAAGGGACTCGGCACAGTACCCCAGGCCTTCACAACTGATTATGCAAAGGAAACAAAGGAATTCTTAGGTATCCCTGAGTCCAAACGCCTGGTTCTGGGCCTTTCAATAGGATACCCCAACATGGAGGCACCACATAATCAATTGAGGACAGACAGGGTACCAGTTGAGGAAATCCTTACGTTTGTGGCTTAAAGCCGTTTTTCTCCCACCTATATACCCTCATAGGTGGGATATTCAGGATTTCCATTGATTTTTTGCATGGTCCAAGTACGGGATTGCACAGGTGAGACACCTTGCTGCTGAACTGGTAGGCCACAAACCTACCACCATGGGCAAGGCACCTGGCAATCTCTTGGATTATGCGCTTTCCAAGCTCTTCTGGCATTGTGGAAAATGGGATACCAGATATGATTGCATCAGGGTTTGGCAGGTTGTATTGGGCCAAAATCTTCCCGAGATCCGCTGCACTCCCCAAGTGCGCAATCAATCTTGGATCATCAATTGTCTTAACAAAACTATGAAACTGTGGATTGATCTCAATACTAAGGAGTTTTGCATCTCTAGGCAAACACGAAAGGATTGCCTTGGTAGTACCTCCTGTTCCTGAACCAAGCTCCACCACAGTCTTACAAGTGCGCACCTCTGCCATATCAAGTACGCGTCTTTCCAAATATGGTGAACTCGGGATAACTGACCCTATCTGCAAAGGGTGTTTTAAAAATTGCTGAAAGAATATTATCTTTTCGTCTTTTTTACCAGCTAGACGTAGTCCGTTGGCCATAATATCTCTATTCCCTCCATTTTTTGGGACGTATTCTGATCCAGATTATTTAACGCAATCCTTTTCACTTCTCAATGCCTTTATTGAAACTGTAGACTAGCCAATTAAAAAACTCACCTTTTATTGAGAAACAACCAATTTCATGGCAAAAGGCCAATCTGTAAGTGTTGAGTTTTGAGTTTTAAGTGTTAAGTTCAAGGAAAAAGCCTTTTATATCCCTATTCCTTCAACTTAAAACTCAAAACTCAACACTCAAAACTTCTTATTTGAGAGCATTGTTATTGAATATGGAGATATACAGAAAACAACGGTGTCAGGAGTGGGTAAAGGTCAGCCTAGAGGTAGAGGGCTAGCGGGGCAATTTTGGTAATAAGCTTTTTCCAAACACAAAGGGGGCTCGGTTTATGCGGGACAATATTTGCAAAGTATGGATGGTGACCAGAGAATATGAAGGCCTTGCAGGTGTAGGCGGTATAAAGGATGTATGCCGCTACCTTTCCGAGGCCTTACATAACAAGGGGGTAAAAGTCAAGGTATTCTTACCACGATACGGCTTTATCAACCCAGAAGACCATGGATTCAAAAATATCGGGCCCTCACTCATTGTGGATATGAACTACGCCTCAGAGGAAAGGAGAGAACAGGTCTCATTCTGGAAAAATTGCCTCTATGGAGTGGATATCGTCATGGTGGAGAGCCAGCGTTTTTCAGAAAAGTTTGGTGTCTATACCTATACTGAGTATGAAGAACGGCTCGATCCAGGAAAGAAAAAGGGAGAGGGTCACTTTGACTACTTTGCCACCAATGTCCTCTTGGAAAAGGCTGTCCTTGCCTATGCGGCTCACTCAGGCCAAACACCTGACTGTATCCATTGCCACGATGGTCATACTGCCCTGATACCACCCCTTATGAGGGAACTCGAAGGCTATAGGTACTTTTTTAAGAATACCGGAGCACTCGTAACCATACACAACGCAGGTATAGGATATCACCAAGACGTGCTCGATTTGCCATTTGCAAAGGCTATCACTGGTCTTCCATGGAAGGTAATCTATAGCTCCCTTTTGAACGGATCTTTTGATCCTTTTTTGGCGTGTTCTCCCTATTCGTGCATGAATACTGTTAGCGAAAACTATGCAAAGGAACTCCAAGAAACAGACCTCGATGCCCTAACCGGCTGGCTAGGCCACGCCCTAAAGGAAAGGGGCATCGTCCTAAAAGGTATAACCAATGGTATAGACCCGAGTGCCTATGATCCCAAAAGGCCCGAAGAACTAGGGCTCCCCAAGGCCTTTGACCCAATGACAGGAGACCTCGATGGAAAAAGAGAAGCAAGATCACTTCTCTATTCTTTGATTCGAGAGAAGAAGGCCGATGGGATACAGATCATTGGTGAGTTAGCCACTGATTTTAAAAGGCCCCTTCTCACTTCCATTGGAAGGCTTACTCAACAAAAAGGCATTGATCAACTATGCGATGCATTGACAATATTGGCCACAAAAGAGCCTGAATTTCAATGTGTAATACTGGGGACTGGGGAGCACCACATCGAAGAAAGACTAAAGGCCATGGCTCAAGTTTCAAACCTCAAGGGTAAATTGTGCGTCCTCCTTGGCTATAGCGATAAAATCGGAAACCTCGTTTATGCATCAGGAGACTTCTTTTTAATCCCTTCCCTGTATGAACCTTGCGGGCTCACGGACTTCATAGCCCAGCTCCTTGGAAACATCCCTATTGTCAGGAAAACAGGGGGGCTAGTGAAGGTAAGAGACTGTTTTAATGGCTTTTCGTATGAAGAACACACCCCTCATGCCCTATGCAATACCATCATAAAGGCAATATCCTTTTTTAAAAGCCGGCCTGACATGCTCCAAGAGATTCGACAAAACGCCATTTTTGAAATATATGAAAACTACACTTGGGATAAGGTAGCAGACAAATATCTCGAACTTTATAAGGAGTCGCTCAGGTTTAAGCTTTTCTAAGCCTGTTCATTTTTTGGGGTATTGAATTTTTGAATGCTAAAGCTTATTTTAAGCTTCGAATCCAATTGATAAGGAAGGTAAAATACAATGGAATTTACAATAAAAGTAAGCGGAATGAGCTGTGAGCACTGCGTAGCCAGGGTAAAGAAGGCAATATTGGAAATAAATGGCGTCAGTAGCTGCGAAGTAGACCTAAAAACAGGCACTGTAAAGGTAGAGGCAAGCGCTGAAGGCCTGGAAGAAAAGGTAAAAGAGGCTGTTAGAGAAGCAGGCTATTCAATAACATAATATCAAAACTCTGATAGATACCGTATTTTCGTATAAACTACAGGATATAAGCGGCCTCCTTTGAACATTTCCAATAGCCGTGGTCTGTTAGTCCGTATTATGGCTTTTTGGCTATTACTACAGTGATTTTTTACAAATGAAGGAAGTAGAACTCAAGGTAACCGGGATGAGCTGCGCTGTTTGCGCATCCCGTGTGGAAAAGACCTTAAAAAATATGGATGGAGTGCTAGAGGCAAGCGTCAACCTCGCTGCTGGGCTTGCAAAGGTCAAGTACGACCCATCAAAGGTGTCTGAACACACCCTTATTGGTAGCATCGAAAAAGAGGGCTATGGTGCAGAGCCCTTAGAGCTCTTTCCCACAGAACTGGAGGAACAGGGCAAGGACCAGGAGCAACAACTCCTCCTTAGACTGATAATAGGGGCAGTGCTTGGCCTTGGCTGCTTCATCCTCTCTATGGAAGGGCTGTTTCCGTGGGTTTCAAAGATCCCTCAAGAGCTTAGAAAAATTCTCATCTTTGCCCTCGCTACCCCTGTACAGTTTTGGGTGGGCTATCCCTTTTTAAAAGGGGCCGTGTCTGCACTCAAACACAAGACCCCGGACATGAATACCCTTGTAAGCCTTGGGAGTCTATCGGCCTACTGGTATTCTGTATTCGCTATGACCTTTCCCCAGGTCCTCATAAGGGCAGGAGCCACTCCTCATCTATATTTTGATTCTTCCTGCATGATCATCGTGTTTGTGCTATTTGGAAAATTCCTAGAGGAACGGGCCAAGACCAAGGCCGCCTCCTCCATGACCAAACTCCTCAGCCTCATCCCCAAGACCGCCCTTGTGGAATTGCCAAATGGCCAGAGAAAAGAAGTGCCAATTGGCCAGATCAAACAGGGAGACATCGTCATTGTAAAGCCATCTCAGCGCATACCTGTAGATGGGACAATACTAGAAGGCAATACCACTGTAGATGAATCCGTGATTACCGGAGAGGCAATCCCAGTTGAAAAGGCTCGCCAAGACCAGGTAATCGGCGGCACAACAAATCTCCATGGCACCTTTAAGATGGTGGCCCAAAAAATTGGGCAAGACACCCTACTTTCCCAGATAATAAAGGTGGTACAAGAGGCCCAGGGCTCCAAGGCAAATATACAAAGGCTATCAGATAAGGTGGCATCCTATTTTGTGCCCTTTGTCATTGCTTCGGCAATAGCTTCTGCTGCAATATGGTTTTTCTTTGGGCCAGAACCTAAAATCACCAACTCCCTCCTCTCCCTTGTTTCAGTACTGGTTATAGCCTGCCCCTGCGCCATGGGACTTGCAACCCCCGCTGCAGTCATGGTGGCTACCGGCAGGGGAGCAGAGCTAGGCATACTAATCAAAAACGCCATTGCTATTGAACAGGGGGCAAACGTAGACACCATTTGCTTTGACAAGACGGGCACGCTGACCAAAGGCAATCTCAAGGTAACTGAAGTAAAGACATTTGAAGGGTCAAAAGATAAGGATCTCATAGAGATAGCATTTAGTCTCGAACTCTATTCCGATCATCCCGTGGGAAAGGCAATTAGAGAGTGGGCCTCCAAAGAGGGTATTGAGCCCCGTAAATTTGAATCTGTCCATGAAGTACCTGGAAAGGGCATAGTTGGAAAGTGGGAAAACGAGACCTTCCTTGCTGGAAAGCTGAGCCTGTTTCCTGAAAAATATCAATATATTATGGACTCGCCTCAAATTGGTACTGTTGTCTTCATAGGTACGGAGTCCAAAGGCCCGCTTGGATACATCCTGCTCCAGGACACTTTAAAGGATGAGGCGCAGGACGCCCTCACTGCCCTTAAACAAATGGGTTACAGGCTATATATGATCACCGGGGACACAAAAGAGGCTGCAGAGACAATTCGAAGGACACTTCCCCTAGAGGGCTATTGGGCCAATGTGCTCCCCCATGAAAAGGCCTTTAAATTAAGGGAAATGACTGCCAAAGGCCTCAGGGTGGCCATGGTTGGAGATGGCGTAAACGATGCCCCTGCCCTGATAGAATCAGACCTCGGCATAGCGCTATCGAGCGGTACGGACATCGCAATGGATGCTGCTTCAATCGGGATCATGAGAAATGATCTTAGGCTTGTCCCCAGGGCTATGAAGTTATTGAGAAAGACCATACGGGTCATTAAACAAAACCTCTTTTGGGCCTTTGCCTACAACACCCTTGCCATCCCCATTGCTGCAGGGGTCCTCTATCCCGATTTCGGCATAAGGCTTTCCCCAATGTGGGCAGCACTTGCAATGGCCATGAGTTCAGTTACCGTGGTGACCAATTCCCTTAGACTCAAGAAGGCCTAACAGGACGTTTAAATTGGTCTCAAGGTCTGATTTGGTATTTACCCTTATGACCCTGTCTTCCTCCTCTGGACCAAATGGGACAAATGCCTCCTTTTGTTTGAGATAAATCTCATATCGTCCATCAGAGGGACTAGTGCCTTCCATCTCCCTGAACTTTAGTCTTTCCCTTACTAGTTCGTCTTCAAGCTCGCACAAAATGAAGACGACCTTACAGTCTATGTAGTCCTCTAGCTCAATTAGGGCCAATCTGTAAGATGCGTCCAAATAGGTTGCATCAAGGCACACAGACCTTCCAAGCAGGAGATTTTTGGCTGCATGGCGCCTAAGGGAACTATAGGTTCGCCTGGAAAACTCCTTGCTGTAGATACCCTCCCCAAAGGGTTCGATCCTCTTTTCATCACTGGATATTCCACAGATGAGTTCCTTTCTTATTACGTCTGAGTTGTAGACCTCAAGGCCCATTCGCTCTGAAAATGCCTTGGCCAAAGTGGACTTTCCCGTACCTGAAAGGCCCATGAAGCAAAAAAGCGTAGTTTTTTCCCCTGATGTCCCGCCAGCATAGCGCCATGCAAGGGCCATATAGTCCCTTGCATCCCTTGCGGCCTGCTCCCTTGCCTCTTTAGTTAGGCCAGGGTCATTTGCCATGAAACAGCCTATTTTTGCCCGAACGTAGGCCCTGTAACACTTGTAAAAATCCATGAGACACAAGAGCTCTGCGTCATTGGAAAGCCTGGAGAACTCGCTGACCAGATGCCTCTCCAGCCAGGGGAGGCCATGAAAATCAAGATCCATTGCGAGGAAGGCCAGGTCACAGGCCACATCACCACAGCGAAACCTCTTATTAAACTCTATGCAATCAAAACAATAGACCTTGCCTTCGTCCTCATCAAAGCAAATATTTGCTGAATAAAGATCTCCATGCCCCTCTCTAATTCGTCCTTCACGCAAACGCCCTTCAAAAAGCGATGCATTTTTTTGAAAAAATTCTTCGTTATATCTAATTATTTCATCATATTGTCTTCTATCCAACAGAGTATCCAAAAAATCTTTCGTTTGTTCAAAATTCTCATCAATATTAAATTTTATCTTATCTATAGCCCCATATTCGTCTACCCAGCCTCCGGTCTCGGCGTTTGCATAAAATGGCACCAGGCGGCTAACGAGCATATCAATGTGTCTTATTTCCAACTCTTCCTGAGTGATTAACCGTTTCATCATGCCAGTCTCTGGCATTCTCTTCATCATGAGCACCCATTCGACCACCTCACCCTCGTCATCGCCAAGACAAAGGCTGCCATCAGATCTTTTCACTATGGGAAGTACTTGCTGATATATTTCAGGACAAAGACGCCTGTTTAGACGAAGCTCTTCACGGATAAAGTGCTCTCTTTTATCAAGGGTAGTAAAGTTGAGAAAGCCAAAATCAACGGGTTTCTTTATTTTATATACCTTGTCTCCTGCTAAAAATACCCATGAAATATGGGTCTGAACCATCTCTACATCACTTGGAGCATGAGGATAGAAACTTGGATCATTCATCTTTGAAAGCCATTCAGGAACTGTTCCCATTGCGTCTACTCCTTAATTTTGGATGTTGATAAAGATTACGCTCGTGATTATTCTACCGGTTGAAGCATAACACGAAACATAAATCCTGCACGCCTAATGTGAGAGATTCACTAAACCGGGCATTTGCAGGATTTTTCTTTAAAATACAGTGTGAGTGTGGCACTCACACATTTTATCATCAGGGACTTAAACCCAAATTATGCTATTGGCGAGTTTGCCCAAGATGCGAGGCGCGAGGGGCGAAGACGTACTTAGGTACTTCGAGCCCCGAGCAACAAAGAGACCTGGGCAAAATCGCCAATCCCGAAGGGCCGCAATCATTTTTGCCCCCTTTCGCAGTGCATAATTTGGGTTAAAGGGCTTTTTTGCCGGCATAAAGGTTTACAGAAAAACAAAAAATCAATAACATCTGAGAAAAATATTACAAAAATCTTTTAATTAAGGAGCGCATCAAAAATGGGAGAGATTAAAAGTGCCCTTGAGATCGCATTAGAAAGGGCAGAGAAGATTGGAAAGGCTAGTAAAGACGAGATCGAACAGGAAAAGTGGATTAATGCAGGCAAAAAGATTGCAGCACGCTTTATAAACGGTGAACTTAAGGGGATCAAAGATGGATTCGGGGAAATCCCCCCAGAAAACATCAATAAGGCCATTGAAGGCGCCACAGATGTCCTTATAAGAAACATCATCCTTCCAAGGGATAAGTACCAATGGGCCAATATCAACAAGGCAATTGAAGGCATCATAGAACTCAAAGGAAGCACCATCAGACAGGTGACAGACCGTATAATAGAGCTGTTGAAAATGTACGAACACTCAATTAATCAGTATCAGGAACAGGTGAAGATGCAATTCCAGGCCAAACTAGGGGGATACCAACAGGCAATAGCCCAACAGTACGGGGCAGAGGTTGCTGCAAACATAGACGTTGAGGCTATTCCAGAGTTTCAGCAGGAATGGTCAAAGATAAAGGGTGAAATAGACTCTCAGTTCGAACAACAACTGGAACAGATGAAAAGTTTTCTACGCTAACCGCGTCTCAGGGTAAGATTAGCATTGAATCCCCATAGCTGTAAAATCTGTATTGAGCTTTTACAGCCTCATTATATGCAGACAGAATTAGTTCCCTTCCAGCAAAAGCAGATACCATTATGAGAAGCGAAGACTTGGGTAGATGAAAATTTGTTATGATGGCATCAGTGGCCCTAAATGTGAATCCTGGATAAATATACAGGTCGCAAGGGCCACTGTAGGAATCAGCTTTTTCATGTTCTTTAAAAACATACTCTAGGGCCCTTACCGTGGTAGTACCAACGCATATTATCCTGGAACCATTGGCCTTTGCACTCCTAACCAGTTGGAGAGCACTCGATGGAACGTCTATCCATTCAGAATGAATCTTGTGTTCCCTGATGTCTTCTGTTCGAACCGGAGCAAAGGTACCATATCCAACATGCAGGGTTATATAGCCTATCTTGACGCCAATGTCTTTTAATCGCTCCAAGAGGGCATTAGAAAAGTGGAGTCCGGCAGTTGGTGCCGCAACTGAGCCAATATTCCTTGCAAATATTGTCTGATATCTTTTTTTGTCCAGATCCTCATCTTGCCTTCTGATGTAGGGGGGAAGGGGGACGTGACCGTGGGTCTCGAGGACCTTTAAGAGCTCACCGTCATACATTAGAGAAATTTTTTTTATCCAGTCGTCTGCCCCCTCCATGATCTCGATTTCAAGATCAGTTCCCACAATGATTCTTTGGCCTGGTCTAAGGGGCTTAGAAGACCTGAGTAGCGCCTCTGAAGTTGCTCTGCCCTCCTCTTCTACCCTAGGGAAATTGAGTAAAACTACCTCAACCCTTCCACCAGTGGGCTTCTTACCAAATAACCTTGCTGGAAATACCTTGGTATCATTCAATATTAGGACATCAGTCTCTGACAAGAGATCGGGTAAGTCGCAAAATCTGCGATGTTCCCATCTGCCTTGACCTCTATGAAGCACCATCAATTTCGAATCATGGCGCTCACTCAAAGGATACTTAGCAATTAGTCGATCAGGGAGTTCAAAATTATAGTCTTCAAGACGGAAGGTCATAACGGCTTTCACTAGCCTAGGATCTGGGATTTAGTAGCCAAGAAACAGATGAAAAGACCTGTCAAAATGGAGAACAGACCAAATAGTTTCAGTCTTTCTGGGGGCCAAGTTTCTATTTCTTTTAAAAATCTGATCATGTGCTCTGGAATGGCAAAATATATCAATCCTTCAAAAATAAGCATCAATCCAAATGCGGTGAAGAAATATTTCATTTAATTTTTCCCTAGTGATTGGTAACGAGACCCCAACCCAAATAATTCCACGCCAAAGCAGTGAATATACCACTTAATGTTTTTTAAATATCATAGAATTCAATCAGTTGCAACTTTGTTTTTTTTGTTTCAAAATCGCCCCTATCCTGGAAAAGAGAATAATTGAAATTCATTCTTGGCATAGTTTTCTGAAATCTATAACAAATATCTATGACGACCATATAAGTAGAAAACTGGGAAGCAGGTACTAGGCAGTAGTGCCTCCTGAAATCAGAATGGCGTTAAACATACATCTTAATGATGTCCTTAGTCTTTGAAAAGGAGAACGCAATATTATTGAGGATCTAAAATGTACCCCACTTCGATACTTCACTTTATTTCGATATGACAAGAGACTATTTGAGATTCAATAAAAAGAGCAAAATAGTAAAGTGCTGTTTTTCTTTGAAAAAGATAGTGTTTGAAATGACTGAAGACAAAAAAAATGGTGGCGGTGCAGGGACTTGAACCCCGGACACTGCGGATATGAGCCGCATGCTCTGACCAGCTGAGCTACACCGCCACTTCGCGAGGTACCTATTAACAAGTTTTCAGATTATGTCAAGAGAAACATGTTGGACAAATACAAATTACTCTCAATTTCGCTCGACATTTGAACCTATCAAAGACTCGCATTTTTACCACATCTTTTACGTTATGAGGGTATTTGAATACCTTGTAGTACTATTTCGGCACACCTTCAGCCCTGTATCTTCAACCAATCTTGTGAAGTTCATAATTTAAGATCATTCAATCCTTGGCAAGCTCCCCTAATTATTGTATAAATTTTTGTATAAGGAGGTGCAACATGCAAACATTGATCGCAAGAGCAACACCAACCGGTGTCTACGTCGTAACAGTCAAGGCAGGAGATAAAATAAACGGGATGACCGCTGCCTGGGTCACTCAAGTCTCATTCAAACCAGCCCTTGTGGGAGTAGCCATTGCACCTCAGAGACATACCTATTCACTCATTAAAGAAGCTGGAACGTTCTGCCTAAACGCGCTCCCCGAAGGGACGATTGAATTGGCAAAGCACTTTGGCTTTAAAAGCGGTAGAAAAGTAGATAAGTTCGAGGGAATCCCATTTACTTATGCCCAAAATGGATCTCCTGTTTTAAAGGATGCTTACGCCTATTTAGAATGCAAGGTAGAAAACGAATTTGAGGCAGGTGATCATATATTCTTCGTTGGATCAATAATAGATGCAGCGGAACTCAATAAGGATGCAAATCCACTGATCTTTAAGTGGAACGACTTTTTTGGAAAAAATTAGGAGTTTCTGTATAAGGAGGACAGATGACCGAAGAGCCAAGAAAAAACCCTGCAGAAGAGAATCAGGAGGATTTTAAATATTTTTTCAGCCAGTTACTGACCCTTCTTCCTCCTAAGGCTCGAGAATATGTAATCCAGTACTCTAGAGAGATCCTATCGTGTGTAATTGTGGTAGTGCTAGGAGTCGTACTTTATTCAGGTTATTCAGCATACTCTGAAAATCAAGAGAAAGAGGCTGCTACCCTCCTAGGTACTGCCCTTTACGAGAAAGATCCAGACAAGAGAATTGATGTTCTCAAAAAGGTCATAAATGAACATGGCTCCACCGATGCCTCAAAAATAGCCCTTCCCATATTAGCCAGGGCGTATCTAGACCGCGGGGATAAAGAAAATGCCCTAAAATACTTTGAAGAATCAGAGAAAAAGACCTCTAAAAATACAATAATCTATCAGACATCAGTACTGGGACAGGGATACATATTGGAGGATAAGGGTGAACTTGAAAAGGCCCTTCAAAAATTCGATGAAGCAGTAAAGTCCGCACAGGGAATCGAACGAATTGCCCTGCTAGACAAGGCAAGGGTGGCCAAAGAGGTAGGAAAAAAGGATCTGGCCCTAGAGGCACTCAATACCTTTTTGAGTGAAAACCCCAGTTCACAAGACCTGGAATTTGTAAAATTTGAGATACTGGAACTCAAAAGGACTGCACATTCTGATGAGACACCAAAAAATTCCAAATCATCTTAAACTCAGCAAATACAACTAGCGAATTTATAAGACAAAAAATGCCGGGCATTCATTAAATGCCCGGCATTCCATAAGGGTCTATTTTTCGTTGTAGATATAGACTTACGTCTACCTAAATGGGTAGGCCCATGGGGTAACTCCCCAACCACACTAAAAAGGTGCAACCCTTTTTAATGGCCTCCACGCCCTCCTTGACCACAGGGTCCTCAATGTGGCCAGCAATATCCACATAGAAGAGATAGCGCCAGGGTTCGTCCTTTACTGGCCTTGATTGAATTTTAGTAAGATTTATACCCTTTTCTGCCAGGGGTTTTAAGAGCTTAAACAGAGATCCTGGCCTGTCTTCCAGACTTAGGAGTAGACTCGTCTTATCTCTTCCACTTGGCCTCGGGCAATAATGTCCCAATACCAAGAACCTAGTGGTATTGCCTGCAAAATCCTCTATACTCTTTGCAACTATCTGGAGGTCATAGGTTCGTGCCGCAAGTGGGCTTGCAATGGCTGCCACCTCAGGGTCCACCGCTGCCCACCTTGCTGCCTGGGCAGTGCTCACCACCTCTTCTGTGGGGACTGCCGGTAGATTGCGCTGTAACCATCCCTTGCACTGGGCAAGGGCATGAGGATGAGAAAGTATGCGTTTAATTTGATCAATCCTACCGCTCTTGTTCATTAGATCATGGGATATGGGGAGATAGACCTCTCCAACTACCTTAACCTTGAAATCGTGAAGGCCGTCTAGGGTGAGGGCCACTGTACCTTCTACTGAATTCTCAAGGGGAACGACCCCAAAATCTGTACGGCCCCTCTCTACCTCTTCAAAGACCTCGGTGATATTTCTTTGCGGAATGAATTCAGGACTGTGCCCAAAGAATTTACAGGCAGCCATATGGGTAAAGGTTGTGGCAGGTCCGAGGTAACCTATCTTGGCTGGCCTCTGAGCATTTCTGCACGCAGAGATGATTTCTGAAAATATCACCTTTAGGCCATCATCAGGAAAGACGCCACCATTGATGTCGAGGATATTTTTTAAAACTTCCCTTTCCCGTGTAACGTCAAGGGGTTGAGATGAAAATTTGGCCTTTTCAGCGCCAATCTCCTTAGCCACTTTAAGACGCTTTTGTAGTAGGGAAACGAGTTCCTTGTCTATCTCATCGATCTTTTTTCTAAGTTCAAGGAGCCTTTTAACCTCATTGTCCTTCATTTCTGTAAACCCTCACTTGGTCCAGCAACTCTAAATGGCCATATTCCTACATCAAAGCCATGATGCTACTATCACTCTTTTTTAAGACCTTCACGTGGTGCTGCAAAATACAAGGCGAGGTTCAAAGCAGTACTATGTGAAGGCCTACTATCTTCCCTCAGCAAGGAAATTATATAACTCCAATAAGTCTCTTTTTATCTGGCTCAAAGGTGAAGAATTCGACTCTTGGCCTTCAAGCCTCTTTTTTGCCCCAGAAATAGTAAAACCTTCAATATGAACGAGACGCTTTATCTCTTTTATTATCTCCAAGTCCTTTTTGGTATATAGGCGTTGATTTTTTATGCGCCGTGGGCGAATCTGTCTAAACTCTTTTTCCCAATAACGAAGTACATGTGGCTCAACACCTGTTATTCTGCTTACCTCGCTAATCCTGTAATACCTTTTTTCCGCCATTAAGGCGCCCCTTTAGCCAGCGACTTGGATGAAAGCCCACAGTCTCCTTTGTACCCTCTTTAAATTTACTGGCACGTTCAATCTTTGAAAAGGTCCCGAAGCGGACGATCTTGACATCTTCGCCTTCTTTTAAAAACTCCTTCACTGATTGAAAAAAGGCATCTACAAGCCGTTTACTCTCCCGGACTGAAAAACCCATTTCTTCACTGATATGGACTGCAAGATCCTTCTTCGTCAAAGTAGCCATAGTCCTTAAGCCCTAAGTTCTGCTTCAAATCTTTTCAAAATGGAGTCAACCAATGTTCGGTGAGTCATCGAGACTTCTTCGTCTGTTAAAGTCCTGTCCTTTGCCCTATAAATGAATCGAATGGCAACGCTCTTCTTTCCTTTTGGAATGGGTTTGCCTTTGTACAAGTCAAAAATGAAGAAGTCTTCAAGATAATCCACGTCTAGCTCGCTTATAAACTGTTCCAACTCCCCATATGTTATTGCATCGTCGAGGACTACTGCAATGTCCCTTTCGGATGCGGGGAATTTGGGAAGCGGCTCCATGTTTTTGGGTACTCTTGGGGCCTTTATAAGGGTCTCGAGATTCAGTTCCAATGCGTATACCGGGACTTCTATATCCCAAAAAGAAAGGCATTTAGGAGAAATCCTCCCAATACATCCGATTATAGATCCATCATCGGTCACGCAATAGGCAAAACAATCGTCTGAATAGTACGGAAGTGGGGCTTCAGCCACTTTAAAGGACCAGTCTTTTATCCTCAATTTCCTAAGACAGTTTTCAGCCAGCCCCTTGACGTCATATACGTCAACGTCATTGTCTTGCCAGGCCCAATGTTCTGGGAAACGCTTCCCAGTGAGCACGCACATAAGGCGTTCTTCTTCCCTGACACCTGTTGGTGAGGACTCGTCCTTGAAAAAACAACGTCCCTGCTCAAAGAGCCTGAGATTCAAGTTTTTCCTGGAAATATTTCTACGGACTGCCTGTAAGAGCGATGGGACAAGGCTGGTCCTCATGACAGAATGCTCTTCCGTAAGGGGATTTAAGATGGATATTGGCTCTCTAATCTCGTGACCCTCTGGGAAACCCAGAGCATCTAGTTCGCGCCTACTACAAAAACTGTAAGAGATTATCTCAAAGACACCCTGCTCAATGAAGATGTCCTTAATTGTCCTAATAAAATCTATCATAGGGGCCTGTACCGAAGACTGAACAAGATCACCCCTGGGAGAAAGTGTAGGTATCTCTGAAAAGCCCTTGAGACGCGCTATTTCTTCCACAATATCTATCTCTTCAGAGACATCAAAACGAAAGGAAGGAACACTGACCTCAACTACGCCATCTTCCTTGGGTCCTTCTACCTGTTTAAAACCAACTCGGTCCAATAGATCTATCTGTTCCTGATCGTCGACCTCAATACCAGAAAGTCTTCTAATCCTCTCAGGTCTGAATCTAACTGTTCTGTCGCGATATGGACGTGGATATGAGTCCACCTCTCCCTGGATCTCGCCCCCGGCTATCATGGTAATGAGATCAGCGCAACGCCTAAGGGCAATTTCCACGTTTTTTGGGTCAACCCAGCGCTCAAACCTATAGCTGGCCTCTGTGTTCAGCTTTAGGGCCTTCCTTGTACGTCTTATCTGGTTGGGTTCAAACCATGCGCTTTCGAGGAGCACGTCTTGGGTATTTTCTGAAACCTCAGAATTGGCCCCACCCATGATTCCAGCTACAGCTACTGCCCGGTCCCTGTCTGCAATGACGAGCATATCTGAGGTGAGTGTGCGTACCTTGTGGTCCAGGGTCTCGATTGTCTCTCCATCCCCTGCCCTTCTCACCCTGATCTCTGGCCCTTTTAAAAGATTCAAATCAAAGGCATGCAGAGGCTGCCCAAGTTCAAGAAGGCACAGGTTTGTACAATCAACGACATTATTAATGGGGCGAATCCCCATGGAGAGCAGCTTAAATTTCAGCCATGCAGGAGATTCCTGGACCTTGACCCCACGAATAACTGTTGCCATATAGCGCATGCAAAACTCTGGAGACTCGATAGTCACTGGAAAATCTATGTGTTTTCCCCTGCCCCGCTCAGCACTCTCCATAATTGGGGCCACATTTAATGGGGATGAAAATAGTGCACTTACCTCTCTGGAGATACCAAGGACACTCAGACAATCTGCCCTATTTGGAGTTATGCCTATCTCCAGGACCCAGTCATCAAGGTCGTAAAATTCTCCCAAGGGTACTCCGGCAGTATCCACCCCTAGAGAGCTTAGATCCCAAATCCCTGATCCATCCTCGCCAAGGAGTAGTTCCTGCATTGAGGCAAGCATCCCCTGGGACGTGACTCCCATTATCTCCTTTTCTTCTATAACGATACCATTTGGTAGCGCAGTACCTGGTAGGACCAGGGGAGCAATCATGCCAGGTTTGACATTTGGAGCACCGCAGACGACGGTTCTCTTTTCTTTACCGTCGAAGCACCTTGTAAGTTTGAGCTTTCTACTCCCTTTTAGCTCGCTTACCTCTTCGACAACACAGGAAATTACACCTCTTTTGAGATCCCCAAAGGCCTCATATAAACCCTCGACCTCAAGCCCCGCCATTGTAAGGGCGTCTGCCACCTCCTGGTAGCTTACGCCTTGGTTTAATGACACAAATTCCTTTAACCATGAACCCAAGCAAAGCATATCAGAACTGCCTCAAGAAGCGAATATCATTCTCAAAAAAGAGTCTCAAATCATTTATGCCGTATTTGAGCATTGTGATCCTTTCTACCCCTAAACCGAACGCAAACCCAGTAAATCTCTCGGTATCATAGCCGACGTTCCTAAACACCTGGGGATGAACCAGTCCACAGCCAAGGACCTCAATCCATCCTGTATCAGAACACACCCTGCATCCTGATCCTCTGCATATTACACACTGGATATCCACCTCGGCACTCGGCTCAGTGAAAGGGAAAAAACTTGGCCTAAAGCGCAATTTTGTATCGGGATGAAAGATGCTCTGGGCAAAGGTGGTAAGTATACCCTTCAAATGGGCAAAAGAAACATTTTCGTCTACAAGTAGGCCCTCTACCTGGTGAAACATAGGGGTATGCGTAACATCAGAATCACACCTATAGACCTTTCCAGGAGCAATTATCCTAAGTGGTGGCTCATTTGCCTTCATTGTGCGGATCTGAATAGGAGAGGTGTGGGTCCTCAAGAGCGTATCGTCTGAAATGTAAAAGGTATCCTGCATATCCCGTGCAGGGTGCTCAGGAGGGATGTTGAGGGCCTCAAAATTAAAGAAATCCAGCTCTATCTCAGGGCCAGTGGCCACAGAAAAGCCCATTCGCGTGAAACAATCAATGATTTCTCGCATCACCTGGGTGATGGGGTGTGGCGATGCTTGAGACAAGGCCCTTCCAGGGAGGGTGAGGTCAACTAGCCCCCTCCGTCTCCCCTTTGTCTTTTGTAAAAGGGCCTCTTTCCTTGCCTTTAAGGCCTGTTCTATCTCTTTTTTGTATTGATTGGCTAATTTTCCGACAAGGGGGCGTTCTTCTGGAGGAAGTTTTCCGACCCCCTTTAGAATCTGGGTGAGAGTACCTTTTCTACCGAGATATTTGACTCGTATGGCATTAAGGGCCTCTTCGTCTTCTGCCTCGTCTATGAGGCTAGCCGCCTCTTTCCTGATTTCATTCAGGCGTTCCTGCATTGAATCCAGGCCCCCTTATGCCCCCTTAACACGTTCTACCAATGCACTGAATGCCTTTGGCTCTGTAACAGCAAGGTCTGCCAACATCTTTCTGTTAATGGCAATTCCAGCCTTTGAAAGCCCATTCATGAACTTGCTATAGCTCAGCCCATGAAGCCTCACAGCTGCATTGATCCTCTGTATCCAAAGGCGTCTATAGAGTCTCTTTTTGACCTTCCTATCTCTGTAGGCATAGGTCAAACCCTTTTCTACAGCTGCCCTGGCCTGTTTGTAACAACGAGAACGTGCACCCCAGTATCCTTTTGCTAGCTTCAGTATCTTCTTTCTACGGCGTCTTGCCTTAAATCCTCTCTTTACCCTTGGCATTCTAGGTCTCCTCCATAAAAATAATTAGTAGTTATCAGCATTTAATTAGGTAGCATTCTCCTAATTTGACGTTCCATAGCCTCACTTGCCACCTTATCTTTCCTCAAATTTCTCTTCCTTTTTCTGGTCTTGTGAGTCAGAAGGTGACTTTTACAGGGTTTAAAGTGCACAAACTTTCCTGTGCCTGTCTTTTTAAACCTCTTTGCTGCAGCCCTCTTTGTCTTTATCTTTGGCATGATTCGTTTTTCTCCTCTCTATACCGCAATTTTTTATTATTTTTCCTTTTTCGGCGCAAGGACCATATTCACTGTGCGTCCCTCAAATTTTGACATTTGCTCTACAACAGCAATCTCTGCCATTTCCTCTGCAACGCGTTTTAAAAGTTCTACTCCCATATCTGAATGAACAATCTCTCTGCCCCTGAATCTCACCGTGACCTTAACCTTATTGCCTTCACTGATAAACTTTCTAATCTGCTTCTTCTTGACTTCGAGGTCATGTACGTCCGTCCGCGGACGCATCTTCACCTCTTTTACCTGTATGTACGACTGCTTCTTTCGAGCCTCCTGCGCCTTTTTACTCTGTTCGTACTTATACTTTCCATAATCCATTATGCGGCAGACAGGGGGCTTTGCCTGGGGGGCAACCTCCACTAAATCGAGCCCTACGTCTTGAGCCCTTTGGAGCGCCTCTCTCAATGGCACAATCCCTAACTGCTTTCCATCTTCATCAATAAGCCTTACCTCAGACGCCCTGATGGCCTCATTGACATTTATATGTTGTTGCTTAGCGATACTGCACCTCCCTTATCCCTGCAGTATTATTTTTATTGTAAAATCGCCTCTTTAA
Organism: Dissulfuribacter thermophilus; assembly: GCF_001687335.1. NCBI lineage: Bacteria > Pseudomonadati > Thermodesulfobacteriota > Dissulfuribacteria > Dissulfuribacterales > Dissulfuribacteraceae > Dissulfuribacter > Dissulfuribacter thermophilus. Next base: position 48,641 of record NZ_MAGO01000011.1, read on the forward strand.
AAGGCCTTTGCTCCTCCTCTTTGATAAGCTTGACCAGGCTATCGAGATCACTCGGATCGTGCTCGACCCCATCCCTAGTCCTTGGACTGACGGTCTTGGATTCTACCTCCTTATCTCCCACAATCAACATATAGGGGATCTTTCTCAATTGGGCCTCGCGAATCTTTTTCCCTAGTTTTTCATTTCTGAGGTCTGCCTCGGCCCTAATCCCCGCTTTGGTAAGCGCCTCCTTAACCTCCTCAGCCCATGGATTGTGCCTTTCTGTGACGGTAAGCACGATTGCCTGGACAGGTGAAAGCCAGACTGGAAAGGCCCCTCCATAATGCTCGATCAGAACACCAAAAAAGCGCTCCAGCGACCCCAATAAGGCCCTATGCACCATGATAGGGGTATGAGGCGCCCCATCTTCTCCAATATACTTCACATTAAATCTTTCAGGAAGATTAAAATCAACCTGAATGGTCGAACACTGCCACGACCTATCAAGACAATCTCTAATCTTAATATCTATCTTGGGACCGTAAAAAACCCCTTCTCCTGGGTCCTCTTCATACGGAAGTCCCATGTCTTTCAGGGCGTTTTCCAAGGCACTGGTGGCACGCTCCCAATTCTCTTCTGTGCCAACAAATTTTTCAGGCCTTGTAGAAAGATAGACATCATATTTATTAAAACCAAACACCCTAAGCATATAGAGAGTCATATCAAGGACTGCCTTTATTTCCTCGTCTAATTGATCAGGGCGTATAAATAGATGGGCATCATCCTGGGTAAAACCTCTCACCCGCATGAGACCATGCAAAGTACCCGTTCGTTCATATCTATATACTGTACCCAGTTCACACCACCTGATTGGGAACTCCCTGTAACTTCTTCGCCTCGAGTTGTACAAGGCAATATGAAATGGACAATTCATGGGTTTAATCTGGTAGGTCACCCCATCAATTTCCATGGGCGAATACATGTTTTCTGCATAGAAATCCAGGTGTCCACTGGTCTTCCAAAGGTCTCTACGGGCGATGTGAGGAGTAAAGAGGAGCTCATAGCCTCTAGATAGGTGCTCGTTTCTCCAAAAATCCTCAATAAGCTTTCTCATCAGTGCACCCTTTGGGTGCCACAGAATTAAGCCAGGACCAATCTCGTCGGAGATAGAAAAGAGCTCCAACTCCTTTCCAAGCTTCCTGTGATCTCTCTTCTTGGCCTCTTCCAGCCTATCTAGATATTCCTTTAATTCTTCTTTAGAGAAAAAGGCAGTGCCATAGACCCTCTGCAGCATTGGATTTTTCTCATCACCACGCCAATAGGCACCGGCCAGACTTGTGAGCTTGAACACCTTGATATGACCAGTGTGAGGAACGTGGGGACCACGACAGAGGTCTACAAACTCATTCTGCTCATAAATCGAAACCTGACTCTCACCCTGCTCTTTCAATTCCTGAAGGAGCTCAACCTTGTAATCCTCTCCACGGTCCTTAAAAAATTCAATCGCTTCGTCGATCCCCAATACCTTGCGATTGATGACAATGGCCCTTTTTGCCAGGGCCTTCATGCGCTTTTCAATCTCTTTTAAATCCTCTGGGGTAAAGGCCCTTTCACAGTCAAAGTCGTAATAAAACCCGGAATCAGTGGCAGGACCAATGGCAAGCTTTGCATCAGGGAAAAGCTCTTTTACTGCCTGAGCCAAAAGATGAGCACACGAATGTCTAAAGTGCTCTAGGGCCCGTTCATCTCCATAAAATACGGGCTCGAGCTCAACATCCTCCTCTATGGGCGAGGAAAGATCTCGAAGCTCACCATCAATCTCCACAAACAGGGCCTTTTTGGCCTTTGACTTTCCAATTGCCTCAACAAGACACTCAAAGGCACTTGTACCCTTGGCAACACTTAAACTCTTCGGCTCTTCTCCATTAACTTGAACTGAAATATACGATTTTTCCATCTTGGGAATATTAAGAGACTTTTGCCCTAAGGACAAAGAAAGGGCGCTGGACTCCGTCTGAATAATAATCCTTTTTTATTGCCTTATGGATTATTGTCATTTAATGATTCCAATCCTCAAATTCTAAACTGGTAGGCGCGGGCGGGATCGAACCGCCGACTTCTACCGCGTCAAGGTAGCGCTCTCCCCCTGAGCTACGCGCCTACACCGTGTTTTTTGTAGAGACCTGTTGATAACAGGATTAGTTTTATTTGTCAAGAGGAGCAAATTAAGAGTTTTGAGTTTTGAGTGATGAGTGACGCTCAAAACTCTTTTGTTCCTTCAACTCAAAACTCAAAACTCAACACTCAAAACTCTTTTGAGCCCCCTATTGCCCCTAATCCTCAATTAGTGTAAAAGCCTTCTCATGACTATTACGAACAAAAAAATCTTAATAATAGGCGGAGCAAGAAGCGGAAAAACTGCATTTTCCCTGGACATCGGAAGGTCGTTGATGCAAAACGCCCAAGGCCTCTACGTTGCCACTGGTGAAGCGCGCGATGACGAAATGGCCCAAAAAATCAAACTTCACCAGGCAGAAAGGGGAGACAACTGGGACACCCTGGAAGAACCTGTAGAAATCGTAACGAAACTCCAAAAGTTGGACAAAAACTATGGTGTAGTCCTCATAGATTGCCTTACGCTTTGGACCTCAAACCTAATAGAAAGGCGCGGTGGAAAAGAGGAAGAATATTTCAATGAGCTGTATAAATGGCTTAGAGATGCCCAACAAAATGTAGTGATCGTCACTAATGAAGTAGGTCTTGGTATAGTCCCAGGCAACTCAGTTGCCAGAAAATATAGAGAACTCCTTGGAAGATTAAATCAAGGTATTGCAAAAATAGCAGATGAAGTCTACGTCGTTATAGCAGGACTTAGCATGAAACTCAAAGGAGGAGAGTAAGTTGGAAAACAGGCTTAAAGTCATTTTGGATACAATAGAGCCAGTTGATACCAAAAGGGAAGCAGAAATTCAGGCCCATCTGGACGACCTAACCAAACCAAAGGGAAGCCTTGGAAGGCTTGAAGAGCTTGCCCAAAAATACATTCTCATAACAGGTGCTTCATGGCCAAAGATCCCCCAAAAGGCGGTTTTTGTGTTTGCAGGGGATCATGGGGTTACAGAGGAAGGAATTAGTGCCTTTCCCAAAGAGGTCACATATCAGATGGTATACAACTTTCTCAGGGGAGGCGCTGGTATAAACGTACTCGCAAGACATGCAGGGGCAAACGTCCACGTTGTTGATGCGGGCGTGGATTATGATTTTGAGAAAAACCAGGACCTCATTATAAAAAAGGTGGATTACGGCACAAAAAATATGATCAAAGGCCCTGCAATGACACGACAACAGGCTGTAGAGGGCATCTTAAACGGGATAGAGATCGCCTTTGACGCCATTCAAAGGGGCTACGGACTCCTTGCCACAGGCGAAATGGGCATTGGCAATACGACCCCGGCTAGTGCCATTACTGCTGTCATAACTGGCAAGAGCCCTGCTTGTGTGACCGGAAGAGGAACTGGCATCGATTCCGATGCGCTGAACAAGAAGATCCAGATCATTGAACAGGCCATAAATATCAATCAACCTAATCCATGCGATGGGATAGATGTCCTTTCAAAGGTTGGAGGGCATGAAATTGCAGGTATCGCAGGTCTCATCCTTGGATGCGCAGCTAAAAAAGTGCCAGTTGTCGTAGATGGCTTTATCAGCACTGCAGGGGCCTTAATAGCTCACACCCTCTGCCCCACAAGTGTTCAATACATGTTTGCCTCCCACATGTCAGTGGAGCAGGGACACAGAATACAATTAGAGCACCTGGGACTAAAACCGTTACTCGATATGGACCTCAGGCTTGGAGAGGGGACAGGTGCTGCCCTTGCAATGACCATCATCGATGCCGCTATAAAGATTTACACTGAAATGGCCACATTCTCAGGGGCAAAGGTAAGCCCAGGGAACGAAGTCTAGGGGAAAACTTGAGCGGAGCCGCTCTCATTCACCATGAGGGCGGCCGCCGCCATTGTGGTCCATACCAACCGTTTTCAATCTTCAGTACTCGAATACGTAGTGCAGGCGTAGGCTGAATGATTGTGGATTGATTCAAAATTTTCCGCCTCTATGTGAAACCAAGACACTCCATTCAACTCCTTGAGCCCTATATATACGTTTCTAACTACGTCTTCTACAAACATTGGATTTGTATAGGCGTATTCTGTAACGTACTTTTCATCAGGCCTTTTTAGAATTGAAAAGACCTGGCAAGAGGCGGATTTTTCTACACATTGGATGAGATCTTCAAGCCATAAGAATTCATTAAATCTCACCCATACCCTAACCTCTCCACGCTGATTATGTGCCCCAAATTCTGAGATCTCCTTGGAACAAGGGCATACAGTAGTTACGGGTACCTTGGCTACAAGTACCATGTCTAGGTGTTCGGTAAGGGTACCATGAAGCCCACACCAATATTCCATAAGCCCAGGTGTTCCGGTTACTGGGGCGCGTTTTTCAATAAAATAAGGAAATTCTACTTCAAGATGGGCCTCATCACTTGAAAGACGCCTCTTCATTTCATTTAATATCTTGTGAAACGTCTTGACGCTGATATTTCCCCTGTATTCATTCAGAATCTCTACAAACCTGCTCATGTGGGTGCCTTTGAATTGATGAGGCAGATTAACGTACATATTTATGTTGGCCACTGTCTGTTGGCGCCCCTTTTGTTTATCGAGTACCGTTATGGGGTAACGGATGTTTTTAATACCCACCCTGTTCAAGGGAATATTCCTAAAATCTGGTAGGCTCTGTACGTCTTTTAGTTCCAAAAATTTGTCTTCCATTCTGTCTACCCAAATAATGATCAATCTTTGTACATTAGCTTTTCTGCAATGTGCTTAAGGCATTCTTTATTATGTTCTTTATCGTATCAGGCACGTAGGAATAGACTCTTAACCCCTTGCGCTCAGCCGACCTAATCTCTGGTGAAAAGGGAATACTAAAAAAAGGCCTCATTCCAAGTTCCTGCTCAATAAAGTCTTCATCTTCTCTGCCTGCAACCTGATTCCCTATAACCTTTAGCGTCTTTATCCCAAGATCATCTGCGAGTTTCTTTATCTTCCGTGCTGTTTCAATGCTTCCCTTGTAGGGCTGAACTACTGTCAACAGGTGATCCACGCTCTGTATGGTTCCCCTTCCAAGGTGTTCGACCCCAGCCTCCATATCCATCACAATAACCTCTTGCGGATTGAGTAAGAGCGAATTTACTAAATTTCTCAATACTGCGTTCTCTGCACAGGCACATCCCCCACCACCTTTTTGTATGGCCCCGACAACCATGAGTTTTATGTTATCGCGTTCCAGCATGAACTTCTCTGGGAGATCGTCTACTTTGGGATTCAGATTATAAAATGCCCCTTGGCGTTCGCTCCGTTCGGCCAAAAGCTCGTTCATCTCAGCTATAGGGGTTATGCGTTCAGTGTGCTCAAAACCTAGTAGCCTAGCCAAATGTGGACTTGGATCCGAATCTATGGCAAGGACCTTTTTCCCCATCTCAGCAAAAGTCTCAATTATAATTGAACTAATTGTACTCTTGCCTACACCACCTTTACCAGAAATGGCGATCTTCATATTTTTTTGCTCCTAAAAGAAAAATTGTATCCCTTTACGAAAAGGGCCTCAGACGATAAATTATTTAATCATATCCCATTCATAATAATAATTACCCTTGAGGTGAACACTATGATTAACTTTGAGAAAATTATCAAGTCCAGCACCTGGAAATACATATGCATAGTTTTTTCTATTGTCTCCTTTTTGAATCTCGTGTGGACACCTAGCGTTTTTTGCCAAGATCTCGAACATTACAAAAAGTGTTTTAGACCCTTGCCTGGCTGGGAACCCGACAAAATTGAAGGCATGAGCATGAATTTTGGAGGGCTTAATATGGTGACTGCCACTAGAATATATGCCCAAAAAGGAAGACAGATCCAGGTGAGCTTTATGCTTGGCGGAATTGCCGGGACCCAAAAGGATATGGACATAAACGGAAAATTCCAGATGGAAACCAAGGAAAGCTCAATCAAGGTCAAGAACATCAACGGGAAGACCGTGACTATTATTGACGACAAAGTCGCCAACGAGAGTACAGTTAGCATTGCCCTAAAACCCGAAAAAAAGGAACTTCCAGGGGCCATTCTCAGTTTCCTTGGGACCAATATGAATGCAGATGAACTTCTTGAGGTGGCCCAAAAATTTAATTGGTCATGCTTTGAAAAACAAATAAATGCCCAAAAATAATCAAGAAAACCCAACCAAAAGGGGATTAGTAACCCTTTTCCTCATATCTCTTTCTATATTTATTGGGCTATCATTAGGGACCTATTCCCCCACAGATCCAGTCTTAGTAAGCTATCCCCTTGGCCCATCAAAAAATATCATGGGACCAGTGGGTGCCAATATTGCAGATTTTTTATTGACTTTTTTTGGAGGCGTTGCCTGGCTGGTTCCCGTTTTATTATGTTTCGTTGCCCTGAGTGAATATAGCTTTTTTCAAAAACTTTTCCCATCAAAGATTTATTTGGGCATTGGAACGGCCCTTGTCATTTTAGGTCTGTCCATGATTTTAACTTTCTTCGGATCAGGGAGCACAGGAGCTGGCGGCCTATTTGGATTCTATTGCCAGAAAATCGTATTGCAGTGGTTCGGCATCGGAGGCGTCATCCTCATAGCGCTGGTACTGATTTTATCGGGTATTATGCTTGGGACCAACCTAGATCTATCAATGATCCCTGCGCTCTTAAAAAGAAAAAGGGATGCTGTCCTTGACTTGAAACCAACCAGGACAGGGGCAAGACGCACTAACTCCAAAGAAGCAAATAGCTTGGCTCAGTCTCAAACAAAAGCGGAATTGCCCAAGATAGCAGAACCACGATCCTTGACGAAAAAGAAGACGAAAAAAGAGGATGAGAAAAACAAGGCAATTGATTTCGAAATACAGCCTAAAGTTGAGGGGACGTATTCCCTTCCACCACTCGACCTTTTACAGGACCCGCCAGAATATGAGGTAAAGGTTGACGAAGAATCCTATTACCAGAATGCACAGGCCCTTGAACAGAAACTCTTGGATTTTGGAGTGGCAGGCAAAGTAGTTGAAATATGCCCTGGCCCAGTGGTTACCATGTATGAATATAGCCCTGCACCAGGGGTCAAGATAAACAAGGTTACCTCGCTTCAAGACGATATCGCCCTTGCCCTAAAGTCTCACAGCGTTCGCATTGTAGCTCCAATACCAGGAAAGTCAGTTATAGGGATCGAACTTGCCAATCAAAAAAGACAGGTGGTGTACTTAAAAGAAATATTGGATACTGATCTATTTAGGCGCAAAACATGGAAGCTCCCCCTTGCCCTGGGAAAGGACGTGGTGGGCGAACCAGTCCTGACAGACCTTGCGAAAATGCCTCACCTTTTGATTGCAGGGGCAACAGGCACTGGAAAAAGCGTGGGGCTAAATTCCATGATCTGTAGTCTTCTCTATAAACACGTCCCCCAAAAACTCAGACTCCTCATGATAGATCCCAAAAGGATAGAGTTATCACTTTATGACGGTATCCCACACCTCCTTCACCCAGTTGTCAGCGAACCCAAAGAGGCCACCAAGGCCCTTCGTTGGGCAGTACAGGAAATGGAACGTAGGTATGGGCTCCTGGAGTCCCTTGGGGCTAGAAATATAGAAAACTACAACTCAAAGATAAAAGCGAATGACTCTGAAGAAGGCCCTCAGCCCCTCCCCTATCTGGTCATCATAATAGATGAGCTTGCAGACCTCATGATGGTATCCTCTAAAGAGGTAGAGTCTGCCATTGCCCGCCTTGCCCAGATGGCCAGGGCAGCTGGAATACATCTGATTGTGGCTACCCAAAGGCCCAGTGTGGACGTTTTAACAGGATTAATTAAGGCCAATTTCCCCGCACGCCTTTCCTTCAAGGTCTCGTCCAAGGTGGATTCAAGGACTATCCTCGATACAACAGGTGCTGAACGACTGCTTGGAATGGGAGACATGCTGTTCTTGCCTCCAGCTACCTCCACCCTTGAAAGGATACATGGTGCATTCTGCTCAGAGTCTGAAATCAAGGAGATAACGGATTTTTGGAGGAAACAGGGCAGTCCTGAATACGATATGAGTGTTACCCAAATTGAAGACGAAGAATCCACCAGTGGGAAAAATTCCTCAAATAGCGATTATTCCGACGAACTCTACGACCAGGCAATCGATTTGGTTACGCAGTCTGGTCAAGCCTCAATCTCCATGATACAAAGGAGACTCAGAGTGGGCTACAATAGGGCCGCCAGGATGATCGAACAGATGGAAAGGGATGGCATAGTAAGCCCGGCAGACTCAATGGGAAGACGACAGGTGCTGGTTAGGGGCTATGAAGATTGAGTACAATCAGACAATTATCCTATTGTGAAAATTGTTTAAGATCGCGCTTTAAAAATTGTCAGTGATTTTGGATTTGGAATTTCATGGTACGGAGTGCTAAGAAGTAATGGCAAGTGAACTTATAATAAATGTTGAGCCCTGGGAGACCAGAGTCGCACTATTGGAAAATGGCACAGTAGTAGAGTTTCATGTTGAGCGTGAGGCAGAAAGGGGATTTGTCGGAAATATTTACAAGGGAAAGGTTGTAAGAGTGCTACCAGGGATGCAGGCTGCCTTTGTAGAAATCGGCCTTCAGCGTACTGCATTCCTTTATGTTACAGATATCTACGATCACCTCCCAGAATTTGAGATGATGCTTGGGCGCACGGACTACGACTTTGAAGCAGAAGACGAAGAGCACCCTCTTCATTACGAAGCCCCGCCCTTCAGAATCGAAGACCTCCTCCACAATGGCCAGGAAATACTCGTACAGGTCTCAAAAGGCCCTCTAGGCACCAAAGGGGCTAGGGTGACATCTCACATTTCCTTGCCTGGTCGCTACCTGGTACTCATGCCTACAATGAACCATGTGGGTGTGTCTAGGCGTATCAAGGATGAAAAAGAACGAAAACGTCTTCGCGATCTCATAGAGGCAATGAGGCCCCAGGGACTTGGGTTTATAGCCCGTACTGCAAGCGAAGGCGCTAGTGCCATAGACATCCAAAGTGAGATGGAATTCCTGATAAAACTCTGGGAAAACATCCAAAAGAAGGCTGCCTCAATCCAGGTCCCAGGCCTTGTATATGAAGATCTTGATATCACTCTTCGTGCTGTAAGAGACCTCTTTACAGGAGATGTCAAAAGGCTGGTTGTGGATTCTGAAACCGCCTATGCAAGAATAGTAGAATTTGTAGATGCCTTCTGCCATGACCTAAGGCCAATGGTGGAATATTACGACTATCCCAAGCCCATATTCGAGGCCTTTGGGATTGAAATGGAACTATCTAAGTGCCTGGGGAAAAAGGTGTGGTTGAAGTCTGGCGGATATATTGTTATTGAGAGTACAGAAGCACTGACTGCAATCGACGTAAATACCGGTAAATACGTAGGTAGAAGGCACCTCGAGGAGACTATACTTAAGACAAACCTAGAGGCAGTAAAGGAGATTGCCTATCAGCTTAGGCTGAGAAACATAGGCGGAATAATTATCATTGATTTTATTGACATGGAGAACCCCGCTCACAGAGAGGAGGTCTTCAAGGCCCTATCAAAGGCCGTTAGCAAAGACAAATGTAAGGCCAATATACTGAAGATGTCAGAGATTGGTCTCATTCAAATGACTAGAAAGAGAAACAGGGATAGTCTGTCTCGTATCATGTCTGAACCCTGCTTTTATTGCGAAGGAGAAGGAAACTTAAAATCAAGGCGCACCATTGCCTATGATATATTCAGACGTGTCAAAAGTGAGGCCAAATGGGCAAACTGTAGTGAAATTGAAATACATGTTCATCCAAGGGTTGGCGATCTCATTCTCAATCATGAGGCACATCACCTAGAATACCTTGAAGAAATGCTCAATAAGACCATAACTATTGTCTCTAGGCCCGAGATGCATGTAGAACAGCATGACATTATATATAAACCTTGAACCTAAATCCTGCACGACAAAAAGGGGACAAAGGTGCAGGACTTAGGTTGAATTTGAGTGATGAGTGATGACTAAGGAGTAAGGAGATGACCATGAAATCTTCGACCAATTTTAATCCTCAGGCACATGCTACCCTAATAGGAAGTCTTCCCTTTGAAGACCACGATAATGCTCAAGACGTAGTCTTGAAATACATAGACCAAATACCCATCTGGGTACAACTTCCGTGTTACCCTCAAGAACGGCTTCTAACTCAATTTACTGAAGGATTTCCTGGCCTCAGACAAAGTGATGACACTGTCTATTTTGACCCTAACGCAGAGGACTTCGAGGCTGAATTTCTTCAATTCTTTGAAGAGTTCCTTGCGGTAAAAGAAGGCGCGAAATCCATTGAAGAATCAGTGTTCGCCCTCTCCAAAGACCGTGGTAAGGGCTTCTACTGCTTTTTGGAAAAAGTTAGGTCCATGGATCCAAAGCCATATGCCCTAAAAGGTCAAATTACCGGGCCCTTTACACTCCTTACAGGTATTAAAGACAAGGACGGGAAATTTGCCTTTTATAATCCTCAACTCAGAGAGGCAATAGTCCAAGGACTTTCGCTAAAAGCTGCGTTTCAGGCCAAAAAACTAAAGGAACTCTCGCCTCATGCAATAGTTTTTCTAGATGAACCAGCGCTCGCCGGCTTTGGATCATCCACTATGGTAGGGATAAGTGCCTCAGAGGTACAAAAAGATCTCAAGATAAGTATAGATGCAATACATGACGAAGGGGCACTTTGTGGAGTACATGTTTGTGCAAATACTGAATGGTCTTTGCTTTTGGATCCATCACTAGAGCTGGACATAATAAGCTTTGATGCATTTGATTATCTCGACCGTTTCCTGATATATAAAGACAAGATCCTGAATTTTATCAAAAAGGGAGGCATCATAGCCTGGGGTTTTGTCCCCACCCAAAAAGAAGAAGAGATACTTTCTGCCACCCCAGACTCACTTATGGAACGTTATGAAGAGGTGTTGAGGGAGCTGGGAATCACTAAAGAAGAGTTCCTGAACTCAAGTCTGATAACACCGAGTTGCGGAACTGGCCTCCTGTCCAAGGAGCTATCAGAAAAGGTGCTCTCGCTTACACGAGATCTTTCCCAAAAGATTAGAGACCTTTCCTGATGATCATAGTAGCAGACGTTGGGGGGACCAATACAAGGCTTGCACTCTTCAAAGGCGGAAGAATAGAAGAGATAAAGATATATCCTTCTAATTCTTTCCGCTCCTTTGAAGAGATTCTCAGTGAATACCTAAAGACAATAGGGCATTATGACTGTGAGGCCATTTCAATAGGAATTGCTGGCACAGTTTCAGGCAGTAAAGCAAATTGCGTAAATCTGTCGTGGGGGATTGAGATTGAGGCCTTACAAATGGCTTTTGACATCCCAAAGGTGGTGTTAATGAACGACTTCGAAGCCGCTGCCTGGGGTGTAATTGCCCTGTCAACATCTGACCTCTTAAAGGTTGGAGGTAAAGAAACAAGGGCCAATTCCCCTCGTGCCATTCTTGGAGCAGGAACCGGTCTTGGGGAGGCCATCATAATACCATGTAACAACCAAAGGTTTCACGTTTTGCCCACAGAAGGCGGACACACAGAATTTGCCCCCTGTGACGAAACAGAATGGCATCTCTTTCAATTTTTAAAGGAAAAATATGGCCATGTGAGCATAGAGAGGGTAGTTTCTGGTCCTGGACTCAAGGATATCTTTTTGTTTCTGTCTGGCAATGAGGTCTCACCTCAAACAGTGGTCGAGCTCGCCCTACAAAAAAGAGACGAAAATGCCATGAAAGCCCTGGAGATTTTTATTAAAAACTACGGAAAAGAGGCCGCCAACCTGGCACTTAAGTCCCTGGCATTTGGCGGCGTCTATATAGCTGGTGGTATTGCGCCAAAGATTAAGGAAGTGTTTGCTGAGTTCGGCTTTAGAGATGCATTTGAAGACAAAGGCAGGATGAAGGCGATTGTTCGCGACATACCTGTATTCATCGTTCTACATCCCTATCTTGGACTCCTTGGGGCCGGGATTCGATTAATTCATGTGCCCACTTGATACAGGGCTTGACCCTCTCAGCCAGTACATCATAAGCTGACTCAAAGTCCATCCATGCATAGGCGTCATGTTCAGGATGGCCGAGTGCAGGATTTACCCGTAGCTCTACCTCTTTTGTCAGGGTCTCGGCAACATAATATCGTGCAATCTTTTTACCACCAAGATAGGGAGCACTTTCTTTAAAATCATATCCCCAATTAAATCTCAGATCATTGATGCCTGTCTCCTCTTCTACCTCTCGTATCGCCGCATCCAACGGTTCTTCTCCCTCTTCAACAAGCCCCTTTGGAAAATCCCAGTATCCAAAGGCTTGTAAAAGGAGATATAACCACCTACCTTGTTCACGTCGTACCACAATAACCCCTGATGACAAAACAGGCATAAATCCTCCTGAAATGACCCTGCACACCTTGGAATAGTTAAATTTATTTTGGTTTGTATAGCGCATTTTTTGGGTTTTTGCTATAAATTATTGGCTAGAGAGTAATGGAGGTTACTATGAGTGACTTATTGAGTCTCGTCTTATTCTTCGGCATTGTATTCCTTATCATGCTTCTTTTTCTCTTTCGCAGCCATTTTAAGTTTTTAGAAAAATTCCTTGAAGATCCAAAGCAAAAACTCCGTAGACAATATGAGAGGGGAGAAATCACCAAGGAAGAATTTGAAAAAAAACTTAAGTTTTTAGAGTCATGCGGGTGACCTAGAAGATCATAGGTGCGTGCACCTATAAATTAATAACATGAAACACATCTTTGTAGAACCAGGAGACCTTGCAACTGGTGCAAAAGAAAAACTGATCCTTGAAACCTTTTTAGGCTCCTGTGTTGGCGTCACCCTGTTTGATCCCGTTAAAGAGGCTGGGGGTCTCCTACATATACTCCTGCCTAATGGCCCTAAACAAAAAATGGATCGAAATCCCAGCCTCTATGCAGAAACAGGCATCCTCACCCTGATAGACCGCATGAGGCAATATGGAGTGGATATTTCAAGATTAGAGGCGCATATTGCAGGGGGAGCAAAAATCATAACCAAGGGAAGGATGCCTAACATTGGCGTAGGAGAACGAAACATCTTAAAGACCCAAGAGGTCCTGGAAAGACTTAAAATCCCCATCATCACCAGAAGCGTTGGGGGTTCTATAGGAAGGAGGCTAAAACTCTTTCTCCCTGAGGGAAAAGTTCAGATTGAATTATCAAGGACGACAAAATCTCGTGACATTCTAAAACAAGAAAGCGAAAAAGGACAAAAACTGGCCCAAGAATTCGATTCTGATTTCTTCAGAAAGGCAGCAGAAGAACTAAAACCCGATTCAAAGATCGCTATTCGCGCCCTTCAACTTGTCGGAGGAGATCTTACCACATTAAAAGAGCTAGAGAAGCTCATATTAAAGGACCAGATCCTTGCAGGACGTGTACTCAGCATTGTAAACTCAGCCAAGTATGGACTTCCTCAACGCATCAGCAAAATCTCACATGCTATCAGCCTATTGGGTACAAAAAACTTTAAAAAGATCGTAATGCAGGCATGCGTCCAAGACCTGTATTCAAGACCCTTTAATGGCTATGGACTAGATGAGCAGGCCTTCTTTCATCATGCGGTAGCCTGTGCAGAACTTGCTCAGTTCCTTGCTGAAAATACTCAGGGTATTGATCCAGAAGAGGCCTATCTTGCTGCCCTTATGCACGACATTGGAAAGATACTCGTTGAAAGGCATTTCATCCACCTGTTTTTCAAAGTCAAAAGAACGGTATCCATAGAAAAGATACCCTTTTTATTGGCAGAAAAAAAGATATTGGGAGTCGACCATGCTCAACTAGGGAGATTGATTGCCAACTCATGGCAATTGCCACTGTCTCTGGAAGTTGCCATAGCATTCCACCATGAACCACGCAAGGCCAAAGATGCAATGGAACTCGTTGCCATTGTCCATATCGCAAACTACATATGCAATATGCTAGGCATTGGTCTGGGATGTGATACCATGTCAAACCTATTCGACACTACCTCATTGTCTCAGTTGGAGATGGACGAAAGAACCGTCACTGAAATCATAAGGTATATACCAGAAATTTTATTCAAACATGGACCAAACTGAAAAAGAAGCCCTTGACGAAATCGTGAGAATATTGGAACAATGGTCTGGGTGCCCTTTTTCACATTTTAAAAAAGGGACACTTATAAGGCGTATTAAAAGGCGACTAATTTTGACTAGAAAACCTACTTTTTCCATATATCTCGATTACCTAAAAATGTATCCAGTCGAATTTCAACATCTATTCGACTCTCTGACAATTAAGGTCAGCTCCTTTTTTAGAGATCCAGAGGTATTTGAGGCCGTTGAGCATGGGGTGCTACCTCTTTTGTTCAATCGCATAAAAAAGACTGGTCGAGGTCAGTTACGCACATGGAGCGTGGCCAGCGCTAAAGGTGAAGAGGCCTATTCCATGGGGATTCTTTTGTGTGAATTCATGAAGAACAATGCTTGGGCCAGAGATATTCCGGTTTCAGTAATAGGCTCCGATATAGACTCAACTGCCGTCAGAACTGCTAGACGCGGGATATACAAAAGAGAGGACCTGGCAATAGCCCTAACTAGATATCCCCAATATTTCAAACGAATTGTTGTTGAAAAAGATGAACTCTATGAGGTCCATCCAGCCCTGAAGAAAATCGTCTCCTTTCTCACCTTTGACTGCACAAACCCTGAATTCAAATCCCCGCCAGGAGGGGTCTTTGCAGAATATGACATTATTCTTCTGAGGAACGTGCTCATCTATTATGACAATGAGATCAAAGAAAGAATTTTTAAAAGGGTATTCGAGTGTCTAAAACCAATGGGTTTTTTGATCTTGGGGAAATCAGAAGTGATGCCCAAGCATATGGAGAAATATTTTAAAACTTTTAGCAGAGGGCACAAAATATACTTGAGGGGAGACTCGAGCCCATGATTCCATTTCAACCCAAGAATGAGAAGGTCAAGATATACGATGAAAATGGTATTCTCACCTATGAGGCTGTATACCAACTTTATCATCAAAGCATGACTCCAATCAGGATTGTTGGGACGGATTTCTCAATTCTCGCCCACAATCCTGCCATGAATGCCCTATGCCAGGTACTTGATCCCCAAATCATTGGAAAACGTTGTTTTGAGGTAGCTCGTTCAGACACGCACTGCGAAACCGACGAATGCCCTGTCAAACTCATACTAAATGGTGAAAAAGAAGTTATTCAACACTATGAATGCATTCTATGGAATGGGACAAACTTTCCAGCAACAGTCAAATCTACTCCTTTCTTCAATGAATTAGGTGAAATCATTGGGGTAATACAGGCAGTTACAGATCAAAGCGATCTCATCGCCTTTTCCCAAAGTCTGGAAAAAAAGAATTTGGAACTCGAGCAAAGACTAAAAGAGATAGAGGCGAGTTATGAGGTCACGAAGATCTTGAATGAAGAGGTTGAAGTGGAACAGATCGCTGAGCGAATCTTTGAGACTCTTCCAAATTACTTACCCATGGTTGCCGGGATATTTTACACCTTTGATAAAGAAGAGAAATTACTTATTCCAGCCTATGTAAAGGGAGTTACGCAGACTCCACCGCCCTTTTCAATCGGGAAAGGCATACTGGGTGAGGCTGCAAAGAAAAAAGATGTGATTTTTGTAGAAGATGTCCCTTCAAAATATTTAAGGATCAGTTCTGGGATCCTAAAACCAGCAAATCATCATATCGCCTGTATCCCACTCATTGCCGCAGATGAACTCCTAGGTGCAATTGAAATTGCCTCTGTTGTGAGCCTAAGAGCCCACTATGTTTTCTTGAACAATCTTTCTGGCCTGCTAGGGGTAGCCATTCAAAAAGCCCTCTTTTTAGAACAACTCAAACATCTCCAGGAAGAACTACGAGAACGAAACGAAAAACTCCAGGCACAAAACGAGGAACTTCAGGCCCAGAGTGAAGAACTTTTGGCCCAAACAGAAGAAATACAGGCCCAGGCCGAAGAACTTGCAGCTCAACGCGACGCCCTGGAACAAAAGACCCTAGAGGCAGAAGAAGCCAATAGGATGAAATCAATTTTCCTATCCAATATGTCCCATGAGCTCAGAACACCATTAAATGCCATAATTGGCCTGGTAAGACTCCTTAAGGAAGACAAAAGTGCTCCACTTACCCCCAAACAGCAAGAATATCTGGATATTGTCTTAAGAAATGGCCAAAATCTTCTTGATCTCATAAATGACATACTCGACCTTACAAGGATTGAATCCGGAAGAGAGGAAGTCAATTACGATATCATCTACCTGCCTGACTTTGTAAATAACGTATGTAAAAACATTCGGCCCCTGGCTGAGACAAAACCCCTAAAATTCGAGGTAATATTCGAAAATGCCCCCAAAACCATTTTCTCTGACCAGAAGAAAATAAGGCAGATCCTTACAAATCTCTTGGGAAATGCCATAAAATTCACTGAAAAAGGGGAAGTAAAACTAATAGTAGAAAAAAAGATCGGAGCAGATCGAGACTTTGTTTGCTTTATCGTTTCAGATACAGGAATAGGGATCCCCGAAGATGCCTTGGAAATCATATTCGAGCCTTTTAGACAGGTAGACGGTTCTCATACCAGAAAATACGGTGGTACTGGCCTCGGACTAAGCATATCTAAAAAACTTGCCACCCTACTGGGCGGAGAGATAGAGGTGGAAAGCCAGCTTGGCAAGGGCACCACCTTCAAGGTCTTCATCCCAGTAGATAGGAGAAGCAAATACAGGATGCCCGATGACGAATGGGCCGAAAGACTCAGAAACACCCTTTTAACGCCTCCTCCTTCTGAAGATCAGTTAACTCGTGGCAATAAAGATGAATTGAGGCAAGGTGTCCATAAATTACTCTTGGTAGACGATGACCTGATTGTGGGTAGAGAAGTCAGCACACTCCTCAAACAGGAGGGATTCAAGGTCATTTATAGTGCGGATCCGCAGATTGGATTAAAGCTCTTAAGAGAAGAAATACCTGACCTTGTGCTTCTTGACCTCAAGATGCCAGTTATGGATGGATTTGCCTTCCTCAGAGAGATGAGGAGGGACGAAAACATAAAACAAATACCCGTAATAGTCCTTACTAGTTTAGACATTGACAAGGATACTGAGAAACTATTCCCTCCAAACGTAAAAGGGACCCTTAAAAAGGGTAATATCAGACAGGAAGGACTCAAAAAGTGCATTAATGAAATCCTTTCTTCTTGTAAAGACATAACAAGCGACGAGCCTGGCTATAAAGGCAGTGAAAGCTCCCATAGACAACTTAAGGACACATGTAAAAAAATTCTCGTTGCAGAAGACAATCCTGATAATCTCTTTTTGATCAAAGAGATACTTGCTCCAAAGGGCTTTGAGATCATACACGCAACAAACGGCAAAGAGGCAGTTTCCCTGACTATACGTCATGTCCCGGACCTCGTATTGATGGATATTCAGATGCCTGAAATGGATGGAATCAATGCCACGGCAGAGATTAGAAGACATCTTGATAAGCATATTCCCATAATTGCACTTACAGCAAAGGCCATGAAAGGAGACAGGGAACACATCCTTTCATCTGGGCTCGATGATTACATTTCAAAGCCCTTTGCTCCAAATGAGCTCATATTTGTCATCGAAAAATGGATCAATAAACCTGAAAACAGAAAACAGTGTGGGGGAAGTCATGACAAGACAAAGTTCTCTTGATAAGAGACCCACCATTTTATTAGTTGATGATCTTCCCGACAACCTATACGTGTTTACGGAACTCCTAAGGAGAGAGGGTTACGAGGTAATTGCCGCATCCAATGGGAAAAAGGCCCTTGAACTCCTCTATTCACACCCAGAACAAATAGATCTTGTCCTCTCAGATGTGATGATGCCTGAGATGACGGGATTTGAGCTTTGTAAACTAATAAAGGGAGATGACAGGATCTGTGAAATACCTATCATTCTCATAACTGCCCAGCTCATGAATGAGGAGCACGCTGTAGAAGGCCTTGAAGGTGGTGCAGACGACTATATAAGCAGGCCCATCAGTCCAAACCTTCTAACCAAGAAGATAAATGCCGTTATAGAAAGGAAATCTATGGCGGATAGATGGCGAGAAAAGAGCCGGAGGACCCAGGAGGCCCTCGAGGTCAAGGAGTGGCATACAAGAATGCTGATCCATGACCTAAGGAATCCATTGACGAGCGCCATGGGATTTCTCTCAATACTTGCAATGGATGATTCCCTTTCAGCTCGCCACAGAGAGCTCATCTCAAAGATACAAAATGCCATTCAAAAGGAGGCAGAACTCCTTGAAGACATGCTTACCCTAATTGCTGCCAGGGAAGGAAGGCTTTACCTGGAATTAGAAAATTTCAATCTAATGGATCAGATTACGGAAGTAATGTTCCTAGAAGAAGGTGCAGCCGCCAAAAAAGGTGTAATAGTAGAAAAAGAAAGTCTCGTAGATGACCTCACAATCTATGGGGACAGACGCTTGATTGGGAGAGTCCTTACAAACCTGCTCGACAATGCCATTAAGCATGCACCAAGAGGTACCAGCATACGAATTAACGCCTTTAGGAATAGGGCCCATGAACGCCCATATGTCCCACACAACGTGGAAGAAGGATGGATAGTATGCGGCATCTCAAACCTTGGTTCCCCAATCCCTGAAGATAGTAGAAAAAAAATATTCGAACCCTTTGTTCAAATACCCAAAGATAGCAGGATGTCTTGTCTCCTGGGCGTTGGTCTAGGGCTTTCATTCTGCCAAGAAATAGTCAGACTCCATGGAGGAAAGATTGGCGTAATCAGCCCAATCCCAGGACTTGACCAGGGTACGATCTTTTACTTCTCCATGGCTCCAGCATAAGACCATGGTTCTGAATAACTGGCCGCTATTGCTTTAACCCAAACTTTCATGACGACCGAAATTCGTCACCCTCGTGGATGAAAAAAGGAATAGGGAGAAGCCTTTTAAAAGTTTTGAGTTTTGAGTTCTGAGTTTTGAATTGAAGGAAAAGAACAATTTTAGAAGTTTTGAGTTTTGAGTTGAAGTAAGTAACATTGATGACTGCACCACTCAGTCCTCAGTCCTTGCTTCTTCCTTCTACCTTCTTCCTTCTACCTGTTATATCAGGTAAATTATCCCAACGGGTATTTTCACGGTAAATATTTTTCTTTACTTGAGTCCTTTTTCTTTTAGATATGGCACATATTTTTTATCAGTAATACATATGTGGTTTGTAAGCCAATCCTTTAAAAATTTCAGGAGTTCAATCGATACGGTTGCCTTACCTTCATCAAATTTTTCTTTAAAGGCGAGTACTTTCCTAGTAAGGTCATTGTGAACTTTTTTGTGTAGTTCTGCCTCTGGATAACCAAATTCATCAAAATATTTTTCCTCCGTTCCAAAGTGATAAACAGTATAGTCTATTAGCCCACTTAGAATTGAGGCTATCACCTCATGATCAGTGCCTTCTTTAAAAGCCCTATGCAGGGTATTGACCATAGAAACTAATTTTTTATGCTGGTCATCGATTTCCTTAATGTCAACGGAAAACTTGGGTCCCCATTCAATAAAATTGTCTTTAGAGGCATCTTGAGTCACTAAACTGCGCCCTTTCAATGTAGTATGAGATGAGTTTTCACGTGGAGAAAAGTCAGAATCACTAGCCAATCCTCTATTGACACTTCCTTTTGCAATGGTTGTCCAACGAGTTAGTAATTCCACAACTTCATTAAACAATGGCTCAATATTTCCTTCGAAATACGAAAAAATTTCCTTACGATCATGTCCGCTTGATATCATATTTTGAATTGCAACCACATCACGATGCATTTTCTCATGGACTGGGATGAGCCTACGCAATATATCTTTTATTCTATTGTCACTTGGAACGTATGAAGTCAAAAATCTTCCGAGGCTACAGCGGCTTGGATCAGTCTCCACATCAGATGGTATCATAGAGACTATGCCACTTACCAGCTTCTCTCTCCATTGTAGGTGTTGGAATAAAGCAGTATTTACCTTTACCGCCTCTGGTACCACATCCATGAGATCTTTTTGGACTTGAATATCCACTACTACCAAGGCATTTAACAGTGAAGACTCCTCTTTCACCATCTCCATTCCCTTTTCACATACAAATAGCTCCCTATTCATGTGGACCAGTCTCTCCAAGTCTCCTTTCAAGAAATTGGCTTTTTCCTCTACACCCCCTACCAAGCTGTTTACATTTGAAACATTTTCAGTGATCTCATTTATAGTTGCCGTCTGTTCTTCAGTGGCACTAGCTATTGTATTGGCCAAGTTTGTTACCTCTTCCACCGAATAAGCAATTTGATTCACTGACTCCACAGCACCTTTGGTGTCGTCTTGAATGGTCCTGATCATCTGGGTAATCTCTTTTGTGGCCTCTGCTGTTTGCTTGGCAAGCTCTTTGACTTCATTTGCAACCACTGCAAAGCCCTTTCCAGCCTCTCCGGCACGAGCTGCCTCTATTGTGGCATTTAGGGCCAAAAGGTTTGTTTGTTCTGCGATGGCATTAATTACCTTGATTATATCACCAATTTTTTCAGAACTTGCATTTAGCCTTCCTATGGCCGTTGATGCCTGTCCACCCAGTTCTAGTGCCTCGTTGGCTTTCTGTGCAGCTTGTTGGACACTCTGGGCAATTTCTGATGCCGCCACAGACAAATCTTGCATGGCCTGTGTTACTGTATCTAAACTTGATCTAGATTCAGTTGACATATGCGAAAGATTGCCTGCAACCGCATCCACTTTTTGATTGAATTCATGAATACCTTGAACCGCCTTTGACAGCGCATCCTTGACATTTTGGGTCATATTTTCTTGAGAATCCAGTGTATTGAAAATATTCATCATCGTAGCTGTAAACACATTGTAAATGTTCATAAGAGTCTTTATTTCTCTTGGACCATAAGGATACAAAACAGTATTAAATCTACCTTCAATTGCTTCTTTAAGGGATTCTATTACGGAATGAAGAGGTCTCATAACATACTTGAGATTAAAAAATGTAATAAAAGATAAAAAGATCAAACCACCTATAATCATGACAGCCCAAAATACATTGTTAACAAACTTGATGTGCTTAAGACTGTCATTAATTTTACGTTGAACGCCGTCTAAGCCCTCTAAAAATTGTGAAATTTCATTTATTAACTTGTCACCTTTAATTACTATCTCATCATGACCAGCTCCTGAAATAGAGCTCAAAACAGCTTCTAACTCATTTTGCAATCTAAGCTGTTGCTCTGCTAAGTACTTAAATTGTGGCGAACTAGAAAGGAACTCTGCTGTCATGGCAAACTCTTGTTGAAGCTCCCTTAGTTTTCCTGTTGAAAGCTCACTATTGCCTTTGACAGTAAAGATGGCGTTAGAGAGCTCTAGCAACAAGGCTTTTTCGTGCAAAATCGTCATTTCTAGCGTAACGAGCCTATTGGTTTGTCTTTCAAATACAATTCCTCCTACAATTAGGACAATACTGGCAAAAAACATTGCTCCAACTATTGCTGGAATTGCAAATGTAAGTGAATAAAAACGATCAAATGATTTCATGTCCTTGCCCTCCAAACACATTTGGAGTATTAAATTGCTCCCTAAAGAGAATCGGATCACAAAGTGAGATACTTGAAACCTTTTTCAATGGTCAGTTTGAATGGATAAGACGCTTCTTATACAGGAAAAAAGACTTCTAAGGATAAAGGAATGCCTCCAGAAAAGGCAACCAGACCTCAGACTGTATTTGGAGAATGTACAAAATCACCACAACGTAAGTGCAATAATTAGAACCGCAGATGCAGTGGGCATATTGCACATATATTACTCTCTTCAAAAGAATCTCCCAGTAAATGACGCTATAACATGTGGGGCTCATAAATGGGTCATACTTGAGAAGGTAGAGGACCAAGCGGACTTTTTAAAAAAGATGAAGTCACAAGGCTTTCAAATTGTGGCCACTGCCCTCACTCCTGATGCAATAGATTTTAGAGATATTGACTATACCCGCCCACTGGTGATTGTAATGGGCAATGAACTCGAAGGGATATCAGAAGAACTAAAAAACAAGGCTGACATCATCTGTAAGATACCTATGCATGGAATGGTCCAGAGCCTTAACGTCTCAGTTGCAACTGCGCTCATACTTTACGAAGCACAAAGGCAGCGTGAGCAAAAGGGTTTTTATTCGAAAAAACGTATTTCCAGTGAACTCGAAGCAGAACTCATAAAAAAATGGGGTATTTATGAAGTCCTGAAAAAAAAGTCCAGGGGCAGACTAAAGGGCTCTTGTTTATGTGATTTAGGTAAAGTATGCTTTAAAAAGGAATAAGCGTTAAAAGGGCACCGCACCTCATTGGTTGGCGGGCGTCAGAGCAGAGCACAGGCACCACATCTTATTGCTCTAGACCTCCGCATCTGCGGGACTCACTAAGCGCTTATACCTTGGGGAACTACATGTAACTTCCTGTAATTCCCCAGCAAAAACTTATAGGAGTCCTATATGCCTGGAGACATCCCCAATACCACTCCACTAAACAAATTTAAAATCCCTTATAACGCAGGCAAAAGCCTAGCCATCTTTTTTGGAGCAATTATCCTGGCCCTAACGCTATGGAATTCATGGTTTACAGTTGCCCCAGAAGAGGTTGGTATCATCCTTAGATTTGGGAAATATGTTAGGGAAGCACCGCCAGGGCTAAACTTCAAATTTCCAAATCCAATTGAAAAAGTAATCAAAGTCCCTGTCCAAAGACAGCTCAAAGAAGAATTTGGATTTCGTACCCAAAAAGCAGGGGTGCGAACTCTCTACGCACAAAAAAATTATAGGGCTGAATCCCTAATGCTTACTGGAGACCTAAATGTTGTTGTGGTGGAATGGAGTACCCAATTCAGGATCAAAGACCCTTTCAAATTCTTATTTAAAGTCCGCGACATGAAAAGCACATTTAGAGATATGAATGAGGCGGTAATGCGCCAGGTGGTGGGCAATAGAACCGTGAACGAAGTTTTAACCACGGGCAGACGGGCCATTGCAGAAGAGGTAAAAAGATCGCTTCAAACCCTTTGCAATCAATATGAAACAGGCATTGCCGTAGACCAAATCGTGCTCCAAAATGTTACCCCTCCAGACCCTGTTAAACCATCCTTCAACGAAGTAAACCAAGCGCAGCAGGAAAAGGAAAAACTCATAAATCAGGCCATGGCCGAATATAACAGAATCATACCAAGGGCTAAGGGAGAAGCCCTAAAAACCATACAACAAGCTAAAGGCTACGCAACTGAACGAATTAACGAGGCACAGGGTGATGCCCTTTGGTTCGAGGCCTTGCTCAAGGCCTATAAAGAGGCCCCTGAAATTACAAAAGCACGCCTTTACCTGGAGACTATGGATAAGATCTATCCGAAATTGAAGACAAAATACATTATAGACCAGGAGATAAAAGGGCTTTTGCCTCTCCTCAACCTTGGAAAGGAGGGCAAGTAAATGAAAGGCTTTGGAATTGGATTAATCATTATTGCTTTGTTAATAGGCGCAGTAATTGGTGGGGCATTTTTCATAGTGGATGAGACAAAGCAGGTAATCATAACTCAATTTGGAAAACCTGTTGGCAAACCCATCAAAGAACCAGGACTTCACATAAAAATCCCTTTTATCCAACAGGCTAATTACTTTGAAAAAAGGTTTCTGGCATGGGACGGAGAACCGAGTCAGGTGCCAACTAAAGACAAACGCTTTATATGGGTTGATACTTATGCCAGATGGCGCATCAAAGATCCCCTACTCTTTTTCCAGCGTTTGAGAGATGAACGTGGCGCTCAGTCGAGACTTGATGACATCTTAGACGGCGAGACGAGAAATGTCATAGCTAAACACCTCCTCATCGAGCTAGTACAGGGCGCTGACAAGAGGATACCAATAGAGGCCATAGAGATTGGAATCGGAAAAGCCAAAACGGCCTTTAGTGAATCTGCCTTTGGTAGAGAAGATCTCCAAAAGGAAGTACTGCAGGCAGCATCCGAGAGGACAGAAAATCTAGGGATTGAAATATTGGATTTTCGCTTTAAAAGAATCAATTATGTAGAAGAAGTCAGACGCGAAGTGTATGCCCGCATGATTTCTGAAAGAAAGCGCATTGCCGAACAATACCGCTCTGAGGGTGCTGGAGAGGCTGCAAGGATATCGGGACAAAAAGAACGAGAACTCAAGGTGATACGTTCAGAGGCATATAAAAAGGCCAAGGAAATTAAGGGTAAGGCAGATAAAGAGGCAGCAAGGATCTATGCACAGGCCTATAATAAAGATCCTGACTTCTACGCCTTTTTGAGGACTCTTGAGACCTACAGACGGGCCCTAGCCTCCAACACAACTCTTATACTTTCAACGAAGAATGATTTTTTGAAGTACTTAAAAACTGGACTTTCAGGAAGGTGATATGGCAACAAAGATAGATGATATTACAGTTAGATATGAAGATACTGAAGGTAAAGAGATCATCCGCGAATTAGACAAAGAAATACTTTCACGTGGCGCCTGGACCACTATCATGTTCTTATATGAAGAATTGGACCCCAAGACAGGAGAATTTAAAGGCCCAAAGGTAACAATCAGGCGCTACAAAAAGATAAGAGGCGAATTTAGACAACAGAGCAAATTTAATATCTCTAGTGCAAAACAGGCAATGACAATTGCTAACACCTTAACCAAATGGTTTACTGAGGCTTCTCCTTCTTGTGACAAAACAGACAACGATACTTAGGGGGATGGTCCTTTGGAAGCGGAGCAATCTTGTCTTGATCGTGACATGAAGGACAAAACTTTTCCGCTTCCTTCTTCCCCATTGGATAAAATTTTTGATGAATTTCATCATAGGGAAGCTTTTTTGTTGTCTCGGGTGGTGCCTTAAATAGTACTATTAATATAATGGCGCACACCCCTATAAAAAGTACAGTATATAAATTGCTTCTTTTTTTGCCTTGTTCCGGGTGTATTTTTTGTTGGTCCATATCAAAATAAAAGCAAGTTTTTGGTAAAAATGCAAGAACGTATCCCAAACAGTTCAAATAAATCTGGTCAATACCCATATCAAAAAATGGCTGCAGATGGTTCACTTAGGCGTTTTTTCCGTGTGCCAGAAAAAGGGCTGATCATCATGCAACCAGCGCCAGGCCCTATGGGAATTCCAGAACAGATTAGTTATGCACGGATTTCTAGCCATCTTATGGCCAAGGGCGTTCCCGTTCCCAAACTCATCTCTTTTGACCCTGAGTCTGGAACAATTTGGGTAGAAGACCTAGGGACAAGGTCTCTATTCAGTGAGGCAAATACCTATAAATCTTCAGGCCAATCTCTCTTTCCTCTCTATGAGAAGGCAATCACAAGCCTCGTATCATTTCAAGTGGATGGACGCGACGGTTTTGATCCAAAATGGTGTTACGATACACCTTCTTACACAGGCCATTTTGCAGCCAAAAGGGAGGCCCTCTATTTTACAAGATTTTTTCTCGAAAGATTCATGGGACTCAATCGAAATTCTTCTCTGGAACAAGAGCTCATATCCTTTTCACAATCTATTGACTCATTCAAATATTTGGACTCTCTTATACACAGAGATTTTCAGTCTAGAAATCTACTTTTAAAGGAAGACAAAATTTTTATTATTGACTTTCAAGGTGCCATGATAGGCCCAATATTTTATGATTTGGCAGCACTTTTAAATGATCCATACGTGAATCTTCCTCGACAGCTAAGAGGACAACTCTTTAATTTCTATTTAGATAAGCTGAATGAAAGAGGCATAGATATTGATCAGAATCAGGCAAAGTATGAATTCAGAATCATGTCTCTCTTTAGACTACTTCAGGTACTTGGAGCCTTTTCCTTTCTTTATTTGGAGAGAAAACGGTCCTTTTTTAAAGACTATATTCCCACTGCACTGGCTACATTAAAAGATCTCTTGGTCCATGAAGAATTCTTTGATCTCGTAATTCTAAAAACTACTCTTAGAGCACTATGAAGTTGAAAAGTTTTCTCAGAATTTCTCTAATAACTCTTGTATTCGTTATAGTCCTACTAGTATCGGCACTTATAGCCCTACCCTATCTATTAAATAATCAGTCAGTCAAATCTAAACTCGAGCAGATTCTATCGAATAAGGCCAATGCCGAAATAAGTTTCGATAATATTGAGCTTTCATACCTTCCTTCTCTAAATTTTCTCATTCATGATCTCAAACTCCAAAAAGGATCATTTTTTGCTAAAGCCAATAGTGTAAAGGTCTTTCCAAATCTTTTGGGGATTATCCATAAAGACGATCCAAATCTCATAGGAGCAGTTACCTTTAAAAAGCTCAAGATCCAACACCACTACGATATAAAAGAAGGAAAAATCAAATTTGTCCATGAAAAGATCCTGTTTTCCACCACTTGTACCATAAATGGGGAATGCAACTTTTTTGCCCAAGGGATTTTGAATCCAAAGACTGGAGACATATCAGGTTCACTAAAAGCCAGGGATAGTTCGATCAAATCCATTGTATCTATCTTTTTGAAAGGGAGTAGCTTTGAAGGAAAACTTCAGTCATTTGAAGCCCAGTTCAATACCAACTTTAAAACTAAAGACACCTTAAAAATACCCAGCTTTAGCCTCGCTCTCAAAGCTCCAGTCCTTCACGCCTCAGGTAGCATGAACCTTTCTAGATCAGACAACCAAACCAGGGTTGATATGAACCTAGATTTTAAAACTCCCAATCTCGCCAAAGTGAGATCTTATTTTCTTAAACACCTAGGTAATAAAAAAGTAGTTAAGGAAATATGCTCTATCGTAAGAGGAGGAGAACTTGAGAGATTAAACATACTATATAAAGGCACAACTGAAGGCTTAAAGCACGTTGAGAACTATGTAATAACTGCTTCGGCAAAAGACGTCCCAATATACATACCAAAACTGGATCTATCCATTCAAAAGACTACTGGTTCAATCGCAATTAAAAAAGGCATTCTCACTGGAAAAGGACTATATGCTACTCTTAAGGACACCACGTGCAAAGACGCTTCCATTCGCCTTGATCTCATTGGGACAGACAAGAGACTATCCTTTTTAGGAAATTTATCGGCTAGCTCAGAGGACATTGTTTGGGCAGTCAAAAAAATAGTAAAAGAGAAATTTGTCCAAAATTGGGCACAAAAGATACAGTGGACCAGGGGCCACATGATGGGAACCCTGGCTGTAAATGGCCCCCTTAAAAAGCCAATAGTCGAAGTAAATGCAAGACCAAAAGATATTTCCATAAAATTTAAAGGGAAATTTTTGCCATTTTTCGTAAAAAAAGGCCATTTCTACCTGAATACACGTGAAAAAAGGGTATCTTTAAAAGAAATTTCTGGATCATACGGCGACACCCATTGGGCCAGTCTTTCTACACAAGTGGTATGGGAAAGGCCTGTCCCATTCACTCTGAGGATGAAGGACGCACAAGTCGATTTAAAAGAGGGTCTTACCTCTATTGAGCACACTTCTTTTAATCGAAAATTAAAAAAAATAGTCAATAATGTGGCAGGCTCACTAGATATTAAAGACCTAATGATAAAAGGGGACTTTTTAAATCCGCAAAAATTGCACTACACTCTAGTACTAGACGGAGCTGATCTTGAGTTGGATTCTCCTCTTCTACCTCAAAAGGTCAAGATAAACTCTGCAAGGGGAAAAATTTTTAATAACAACATCAGGCTAAAAGACCTCTCTTTACTATTTGATGACCGAACAAACCTAGACCTGACTCTAAATCTTGTACACCAAAAATTTAGTGGTTTTAAAGGACAGATTACAATTTCAGGCACTGTACACAATGGAGTTGGGACGTGGATAATTGGAAAGAATTTTATCCCTGAGGATTTTATTCCTCGTCTTCCCATACATTTAAAAGACCTTAAAATCAACTTTGGTAAAAGAGAACCTATTCTAATTTCAGGGGAATTTAGCTCAGTTACCAAAAAAGGTGAGGCTGTACATGCAGACTTATCCTTTAGAAAAACTCAAAACATCTTGTCTCTTGAAAGATTGATCATAAATGGACCTGCCTCAAATGCAGTACTCAGACTCGAGGTAAACTCCAAAACAAAAGGAGGGGACCCTGGTAAGCTTGCCTTTTTATTCAAGGGTGTTCTTTCTGGTAAGGACCTCGACGCCTTATTAAAGGATAACAGGCTTCTTATTGGCAAAATAAAGGGCCGAATAGGCCTTTGCACAGGACACTGTGGGCCAAAGCTAACCGTTCACAAGGCCAGCTATAAACAACGAGCCCCAAAAAAATCCTCAGGTGGAGTGCCACAGGACTTCTCACACGTAGTGGACATCAACGGAGACCTATATGTAAAAGACCTATGGTGGCGTTGGGGAGTTAACAGGCCAATCCTCGTCCAAGAATTGGCGCTAAAGGGCTCTAACAATCACGTAAAAATAAATAAAATGTTGTTTACTGAAGGGAGCATTTCAGGAAGCGGAAATGGCGTCATAAGCTCCACTAAAAATGGTTTCTCTACAACTTTAACAATCTTTTCAAAAACTATGGACGTAGATGAAATATTATCTCTTTTTACTAAAAAGAAGCAAAAATTAATGGATATAGATAATAAACCAACTCTGGTTAAGAAAAAAACAAAATTTTTATGGCCAGACGTTATAAATGACATAAAGATCGATTTTGAGACTCCTGAACTAATTTATAATGACAGGATCTTAAATGATGTACATGGAAATGCAATTCTCTTAAAAGACGGTAAGATAAATATCGATATACTGTCCTCTCTCCTCTGTGGTGTACATGCAGCCTTAGGCTATGAAAAATCTGGTGAAGACTATAATATTCGACTAAACGTATGGACAGAAGAGGACGAGAAACGACCAGATCTCAAAGATACCCTAGAGTGTCTAGGAGTGCCAGGCGAGGCCCTGAGCGGACCATTTCAGTGTTCTATCACCCTTGAAGGAATGACCGAAAACTGGACAAAAGGTTCATTCATGCTAAAGGCTGGTCCTGGAATAATCAAACATTCCAGCATGTTCTCCAAGATATTCTCTATCCTGAACGTAATAGATCTATTTTCCAAACAGGGACTCGACAAACTGTTCTCTCGTGAACTGCCCTATTCATACTTGGAGATTGAAGGTCCTATTGAAAACAATAATCTGGTCATAAATAGATTGGTATTGAAGGCTGAAGGCCTCAATTTCTATGGAACAGGCAATGTCGCCTTGAACACTTGGGACATCGACCTATATATACTGGTTTCTCCGTTTAAGGCCATTGATCTCCTCCTTTCAAAAATCCCGATTGTTGGTTATGTAATAGGAGGTAAAAATCGCACCCTAGTAACAGTACCATTGAAGCTCTCTGGCAGCATTAAAGATCCAGAAGTTGTTCCACTGGATCCAAAGGCCCTCAGTAAAGGTGTGCTAGATATCTTTAAAAATGTTATATCCATACCAATTAGAGTTATAGTACCTGAAAAAACTCTCAAATAGTAATAAACAAAATGGACAGAGGATTTATACACGTTTACACAGGAAATGGAAAAGGCAAAACAACTGCTGCCCTGGGTCTTGGCATTAGGGCACTTGGTGCTGGTTTAAAGGTATTATTAGTTCAATTTCTAAAAAAAGGTGATTTTAGTGAGATCCGATTTCTGGGTTCTCAACCGAACATTGAGATAAGACAGTTCGGAACTGGGAAGTTTGTTAAAGGCCGCCCTTCAAAAGAAGATGTAGAAGAGGCAGAAAGAGGCATCAAAGAAATAAAGGATCTTTTGAATTCTGGTAAGTTTGATGTAGTCATTCTGGACGAGGCCAACATTGCCGTCAAATATGGCTTAATTGATCTAGAAACAATTATAGATTTAATAGAGGCACGTCCAAAGGGGACAGAAATCATTTTAACTGGCAGAGGAGCTGATCCCAAAATCATTGAACTGGCAGATCTTGTAACGGAAATGCAGGAGATTAAACACTACTTTAAAAAAGGAGTTTATGCGAGAATAGGTATCGAAAAATAATTTAGACAGACCTGTGAAAAGGTGTTATAAGTTTCACCGTTCGGGGAGAGGCAGGTATTTAGCCATGCCATACCCGTGATTGGTTATAAAAAGGAGGGTGATAACAATGTGGAATCCTATAGAAAGCGCACCAAGAGAAGAAATTACAGCGATACAATCAAAGAGGCTTTGCGAAATGGTGCAGAGGGTTTATCACCTCGTGCCATTTTACAGAGAAAAATTTGATTCTCTAGGCATTAAACCAGAAGATATAAAAAATGTAGACGACCTAAATAAACTTCCTTTTACAACAAAACAGGATCTGAGAGATCATTATCCCTTTTCCCTCTTTGCCACTCCCATGGATCAGGTTGTAAGGATTCACTCCTCGTCTGGAACTACAGGAAAACCTACGGTAGTTGGCTATACAAGAAGAGACATGGACGTCTGGATCGAGGTGATGGCCCGTACTCTTAAAATGGCTAACATCGGTCCAGGAGATGTCGTGCACAATGCATATGGATACGGCCTCTTCACAGGGGGGCTCGGTTTTCACTATGGCGCAGAAAAAGTCGGGGCTGCAGTAGTGCCCTCTAGTGGAGGTTTTACTAAACGCCAGTTACTCCTTATGAAGGACTTTCAGGCAACAATACTTTGCGCCACACCATCATTTGCTCTTCATCTTGCAGAAGTAGCAAAGGAAGAAGGATATGATCTTAAAAATGACTTTAAGTTAAGGGCTGGCTTCTTTGGTGCAGAACCGGCATCCCATGGTCTGAGAAAGGCGATTAGCGAGGCCTGGGGAATTCAATACCATGAGGCCTATGGGCTTTCTGAAATAATTGGTCCTGGAGTCGCTGCCGCTTGTCCTTATGGTAGGCTCCACATAAATGAAGATCACTTTATTCCCGAAATTATTGATCCTGAAACCCTTGAAGTACTTCCTCCAGGTTCAGAGGGTGAACTTGTTTTTACCACTATAACCAAACAGGCCCTCCCAATAGTCAGATATCGTACAAAAGACATTACTACGTTGCACACCGAGCCCTGTAAGTGTGGTAGGACCCTCATTACAATGGAAACAGTAAAGGGAAGATCAGATGACATGCTCATAGTAAACGGAGTCAATGTATTCCCATCTCAGGTAGAACATGTGCTGACCAAAATAGAGGGGATCACTCCCAATTATGTGATAGTGGTAGAGAAAAAAGGTGTACTCGATAAACTCGAGGTATGGGTTGAGGTTGATGAGCAGATCATTTCAGGCGGAATAGGCGCCCTTGAAGATCTAAAGACCAAGCTCCAAAACGAAATGCTCAATGAACTCTATATCAACGCAAAGGTTAAACTTGTGGAGCCCAAGACCCTGGAAAGAAGCATGGGCAAGGCACAGCGTATAATAGATAAGAGGCCTGAGATATAAAATAGGAGGGAATATGAGGGCAAAATATGCAGTAAAACAAATCTCTGTCTTTCTTGAAAACAGAAAGGGAAGATTACTTGAAGTCACAGAGGCCTTAAAAGAGGCAAACATAAATATTAGGGCCCTGGCTATGGCAGAATCGGCGGAATTTGGTATTTTAAGACTGGTAGTCGATAATCCCGAAAAGGCAAAGACAGCACTCTCCAAATGTGGTTTTACAATCAATGAGCAGGATGTATTTGCAGTTGAGGTAGACGATGAGCCAGGCAGTTTCCATAAGGTTGTCAGGGTATTGGCAGAAGATGATATCAATATTGACTATACTTACGCATTTGTAGGCGACAGTCACAAGGCTGTCCTCATATTTAGGGTCCAAGACGAATCTATTGAAAAGGCTCTTGAGGCCCTCTCTCAAAATGGAGTCCAACTTGTAGAACCTATTTTTTTCTATTCTTAATAAGAATAGGTTTATGAATTAAAAATTTAAGGTGAGTGCGGAGATGAGGACAAAATTTATATTCATCACAGGTGGAGTATTATCTTCTTTGGGCAAGGGACTTGCCGCTGCATCGCTTGGAGCATTACTCGAGGCAAGAGGACTAAAGGTCACCTTTCAAAAACTTGACCCCTACATCAATGTTGATCCGGGTACTATGAACCCGTTTCAACATGGTGAGGTCTTTGTAACCGACGACGGTGCTGAGACGGATCTAGACCTTGGACACTACGAACGCTACACCCAGGCAGAGCTTGGCCAAAAAAACAACTATACCTCTGGCAAGATTTATGACACCGTCATAAGAAAGGAACGTAGAGGGGATTACCTTGGTGGGACAGTCCAAGTAATACCCCATATAACAGACGAAATAAAACATGCCATTTTACAACTAGAAGGTGATGCCGACATCGCCATAATAGAAATTGGTGGTACTGTTGGAGATATTGAGGGCCTACCATTCTTAGAGGCCATAAGACAACTCAGAGGGGACCTTGGAAAAGAAAATACGTTATATATCCATGTCACCTATGTTCCCTTTATTAAAGCAGCAGGAGAACTCAAGACAAAACCCACTCAACACAGTGTAAAAGAGCTTCGCTCAATCGGCATTCAGCCAGATATACTCGTGTGCCGCACAGAAGGCGACCTATCCTCTGACATTAAGGCTAAAATTGCATTGTTCTGTGATGTCAAAGAAGAATGTGTCATAAGTGCAAAAGACGTAAGCTGTATATATGAAGTCCCATTGAGATTCCATGAAGAGGGTCTTGATGAAAGGGTAATCCAATCCCTCAATATGTGGACCAGGGCTCCAATACTCAATCCATGGAAGGATTTAATGGTGAAAATTAATGATCCTCACCACAAAGTGAGGATCGCCATGGTAGGAAAATACGTCAATTTAAAAGAATCTTATAAGAGCCTGAATGAGGCCCTATTTCATGGAGGAGTTGCCAATAGGTCAGAGGTAGAAATTGATTTCCTGAATAGCGAAGAGCTGACAGGAGAAGAATTAAGATCCAGGCTATCAAAATGTAATGGTATCCTTGTACCTGGTGGCTTTGGTACCAGGGGAATACCCGGCAAAATAGAGGCAATCCAATATGCCCGTGAACACAAAGTTCCATTTTTTGGGATATGCCTTGGAATGCAACTGGCTGTTATAGAAATCGCACGTAATGTTGCAGGGATAGAAAATGCCGATTCAACTGAATTCACTCCCTCAACGCCGGAACCGGTCATTTATCTCATGAAAGAGTGGTTTGACTACAGGAAAAACAGGATAGAGAGAAGGGATGAGAATACTGATCTCGGTGGCACCATGAGGCTTGGGGCATATCCATGTAAGCTAAAAGATGGGACAATAGCCTACAATGCCTATGGGGTTGACGAAATCTTTGAAAGACACAGACACAGATATGAATTCAACAATGCATACAGAGATGTATTGGAAAAGGCCGGAATAATCTATGCAGGGCTAAGCCCAGATGGAGAACTTGTTGAGATCATAGAATTAAAAGATCATCCCTGGTTTTTGGGCTGCCAATTTCACCCAGAATTTAAATCAAGACCTCTATCTCCACATCCGTTATTTGTCTCATTCATTCATGCTGCGCTTAACAATAAGCTTGAGAATGGGGCCTAAAACTCCAAACGAAATGTGAGAGAAAGAGAAAAGCGATTTCAAAATGAAGGTTAGGATTATTCATCTTGAAAAATGCAATTCAACCTCTGCCACAGAACAGGCTCTGAGTAGAGTAGCAGAGGAAATGGGGATCACCGTGGATATGGAAGATATAGTAATCCATAACATGGATGATGCCCAAAAGTATAGACATATCGGAAGCCCTACGGTGCAGATTAACGATCTCGATATAGACCAAGCAGCAAGAGAGATAACTCAATTCGGCCTCACTTGAAGGCGATATGAGGGATCGTCGATCCCACCAGAAGACATGATAAGGAAAGCCTTTAATGAGGCCCTAAATAAAGAGCAAAATGAGTAACAGAGAAAACATGCATCCGATATTTAAAGAATTTTTCACATCCCCTACCCCACTTATCATTGCTGGGCCGTGTGTCCTAGAGACCGAGGACGTGGCCTTAAAAATCGGACAATTTATGAAGGAAGTGGCAGAAAAGGCCGGTTTTCTATACTGTTTCAAGGCCTCCTTTGACAAGGCCAATCGTACTTCAATTAGCTCCTACAGGGGGCCAGGCCTTGAGAAGGGCCTAAAAATACTGGATACTATTAAAAAAGAACTAAATTGCCCAGTGCTGTCAGATATCCATGAGCCATACCAGGCAGAAGTATGTAAAGGTGTGCTCGATTGCATACAAATACCTGCATTTCTTTCGAGACAGACTGATCTTATAGTTGCTGCTGGTAATACTGGACTTCCGGTAAATATTAAAAAAGGACAATTTATGGCCCCTTGGGACATGAAACATTCTGTTAAAAAGGTGGAGAGCACTGGAAACAACGCCATTATGCTCACAGAACGGGGCACCCAGTTTGGATACAATAATCTTGTGGTCGATATGCGCTCCATTCCCCTCATGAAACAATTGGGAGTAAAGGTCATTTTTGACGCCACACATAGTGTACAACTCCCAGGAGGTGGAGATGGATGCTCATCTGGCCAAAGGGAATTTGCCCCACTTCTTGCCAGGGCTGCCTTTTGTGCCGGGGCAGATGGCGTCTTCCTGGAAGTACACGTTGACCCTGAAAAGGCACTTTGTGATGGTCCCAATAGCCTGTATCTTCATCAGGCAGAGAAACTCTTAATGGACCTAAAAAAGATCAATGAAATAAGAAGAGAATTTGTAGATGTCGCATCTTGACAAGGAAATCATTTTTAAAAAGGCAAGTTCGATTCGTCTCCTAATTTCCGACGTAGATGGAGTCCTTACAGATGGGACTATAGTCTACACTGATAGCGGACAAGAAATAAAATCCTTTTCTGTATTGGACGGCCTTGGAATAAAACTCCTAATGGAAAACCATGTAGAATTTTCCATTCTTTCGAGCAGAAAGAGTGAAGCCACTTCTAAAAGGGCCAGAGAATTGGGCATAAAATATTGCCTTCAGGGCGTGAAAAATAAGCTCGAGGCCTATAATGACCTCAAGGCCCAAATGGGGCTTCATGACTCTGAAATAGCCTATGTTGGAGATGATTTGGTTGATTTACCGGTTTTAAGGGTAGTTGGTCTATCGATTACTGTCCCCAATAGTCCACCACCCATGAAAGATTTTGTCCACTACGTTACCAAACGCCCTGGAGGCATGGGGGCCATCCGGGAAGTGGCAGAGTTGATACTCAAGGGTAAGAATCTTTGGAGTAGAGTCCTCAATAAATTCATCTACCCAGATGAATAGATGGAAAAGCACGAGATTCGAATGCCGAGATCTAAAAAATATCCAATGCCCAGACCTCAAAATTCAAAAAAGAGCGCAATACTTGCCAAAAGGCTATAGCTAGGATGAATAAAAAAAAGGCAATAATTTGGCTAAGTTCAATCTGTGTACTTGCTTTAGGCATTGCCAATCTCTTCAGATTTAATCACGATGAACTAGAATTTCCGCGACCCAAAATATATGCCGACGCAAAAATGTCGGGCATTTTTTATCAAAAAATAAAGAAGAATCAGCTCATTATGAAATTAAGAGCCGATGAAGCCATACTCCTAAAAAAAGATAAAAGGCTCACGGCAAGACACCTTACGCTTTCAGTATTAAAGGACGGGACTCAATTAGCCAAACTCAGGTCCTTAAAAGGAGAACTAGATTTAGACACAATGGATGCACTTTTCTTGGATGATGTCAGACTTGAAACAAAGAATAACGGGGTCTTATTTACTCAAAAACTTCGTTACATTCCCTCCTCTGAACTATTGACTACTGATGTTCCAGTAATAATCCAAAAAGGCGGCCTAAAGGTAACAGGAAAGGCCCTATCCTATAACTTGAAAACCGGGAAGATGTTAATTAAAGAAAGCAAAACTTTTATAGAAAGCCAATAAGGAGGCAATATGCCTAGATACCTTTTTTTCACCAATCTGCTACTTTTATTTTTTTTCTTAGCATCCCACTGTCTTGCAGCCCCTACAAAGAAAACCGATGAGTCAATTCACATTACAAGCAACCAAATGGAGGCAATGGATAAAGAGGGAAAGGTTGTCTTCAAGGGTAACGTCGTTGCTAAAAAAGGAGGACTTACCATCTATTCAGATGTCCTTACGGTCTATTATCAGTCAAAAAAAGGGACCAAGGGCAAGGACAGACGTGCTCTAAAACGATTGATCGCCAAGGGCAATGTAAGAATCATCCAGGGGAACAAGACGGCAAAGGGTAAGATTGCTATATATGATAAAGATACGGAAGTTATCCAATTATCAGGGAATGCTCAAGTCTGGCAGGGGAAAAATACTGTCAAGGGCAATAAAATCACCTTTTACATTAATGAAGACAAGAGCATTGTAGAAAGTGCCCCTGGCAAAAAGGTGGAAGCTGTAGTCTTTTCAGGGGAGCAGTAAAGGGACCGAGCAATAAAAAATGAAGTGTAAGCCTATAAAGAACAGATTTAATTAATCTATGTTAGAATCAAAAGATCTAGTCAAAAAATTTAAAGAAAGGAAAGTCGTAGACAAACTCTGCGTGAAGATAAAACCTGGAACCGTTGTGGGCCTGCTAGGGCCCAATGGTGCTGGTAAAACCACATCTTTTCTCATGGTCGCAGGACTCCTTAGACCAGACTCAGGCAAAGTATTTCTGGATGGAGAAGACATTACAGAACTTCCCATCCATAAAAGGGCGCAAAAAGGCATCACCTATTTACCTCAAGAGCCATCTGTTTTTAGAGGGCTTACTGTAATGGAAAACCTGGAAATAGTATTTGAGGCACGGGGTATCCAAGGAGAGACTCGGAAGAAGATGGCAGAAGAACTACTTGAGGAATTTGGTCTTTCTCACCTAGCTTCCCAAAAGGCCTCTTCACTATCAGGAGGTGAGAGAAGACGTGTAGAGGTCGCAAGGGCCCTTTCTACTTCTCCCAAATTTGTCCTTTTAGATGAACCATTTGCCGGAGTAGACCCCATAAGCGTAGAAGAGCTACAAAAAATCATAACTGACTTAAAAACCAAGGGAATTGGGATATTCATTTCAGATCACAATGTCCGGGAGACCTTGACTGTATGCGACCATGCCTATATTCTTAACCGTGGCCAAATTCTGATTGAAGGCCCGCCAGAAATTATTGCAAGAGATGAAAGGGCAAGAAATATTTACCTTGGAACTGGTTTTAAACTTTAAAAAATATGGCTATTGAGCTCAGACAGCAATTAAAACTTACCCAGCAACTTGTTATGACTCCCCAGTTGCAACAGGCCATAAAACTGTTGCAACTGTCGAGGGTAGAACTCATTGAAACTATTCAAAAGGAGTTAGAACAAAATCCAGTACTTGAAGAAGCTGAACCCAATGCCAATTCATCTGAAACCGTTGAGGCCAATGATGCCGTAGACGAATCCCTCCCAACGCTCGCAGCCTCCCAGGACGAACAGACCCCGTGGGATAAAAAGGCGATAGAGGAAGATGAATGGAAGGCCTATTGGGAGGACGAT
The DNA here is from genome assembly GCF_001687335.1 of Dissulfuribacter thermophilus. Classification (NCBI taxonomy): domain Bacteria; kingdom Pseudomonadati; phylum Thermodesulfobacteriota; class Dissulfuribacteria; order Dissulfuribacterales; family Dissulfuribacteraceae; genus Dissulfuribacter; species Dissulfuribacter thermophilus. The sequence goes on from NZ_MAGO01000011.1 coordinate 86,391, forward strand.
TCAAAGCGTATTATATCCTCTTATTCCTTTGAAGAAAAAGAAATCCCCAATTATGAAAATTTGCTTACAAAAAAAACCAATTTAGCAGACCACTTAATGTGGCAACTACAGATGAGCGACTTTTCAGAGGAAGAGCGCACTATTGGACACAACATCATTGGCAATATAGATTCATCAGGCTACTTAAAGGCCACGGTGGAAGAAATTGCAGAAGATTTAAACACAAGTCCTGAACTCGTACTAAAGGTACTCAAAAAGATTCAATTATTCGATCCAGTTGGGGTTGGAGCTCGAGATCTTAGAGAATGCCTTTTGGTACAACTCGAATATCTGGGAATTGATGATCCACTAGTCACAGAACTTGTCAAAAACCATCTCCATAACATCGAAAAACGAAATTATAAAGAAATTACAAAGGCAACTGGAAGAAGTCTTGAAGATATTGCCCAGGCCATAGAAGTAATTAAAGGCCTTGAACCCCGCCCTGGGAACTCCTACTCTTCAGATGAAACTCATTACATCGTGCCCGACATATATATCTATAAAGTAGATGATGACTATGTAATTCAATTAAATGAGGACGATCTCCCACATCTCAAGATAAACGCGTTCTACAAAAGTGCGATTGAAACCAATAATGGAAACAAGGAATTAAAGGAATTCATCCAAGACAAGTATAAGTCAGCTATTTGGCTCTTAAAGAGTATACACCAAAGACAAAAGACCATTTATAAGGTTACAAAAAGCATTGTAAAATTTCAGAGAGAATTTTTGGACAAGGGGATCGAATACCTGAAGCCATTGATACTCAAGGATGTTGCAGAGGATATTGGCATACATGAATCTACCGTTAGCAGAGTTACGGCAAACAAGTATGCACAAACCCCCCAAGGGCTTTTCGAACTAAAATTTTTCTTTAGCGCCAGCCTGAAAAAAGGCGACGGAGAAGACATTGCCACAAAGATCATAAAGGAAAAGATAAAGAACATTATCCAGGGAGAGAATCCACTCAAACCATATAGTGATAAGCAGATTGTAGAACTTCTAGCCAAAGAAAATATCAAAATTGCCAGACGCACAGTAGCAAAATACAGGGAGCTTATGGGCATTTTGCCTTCTAATAGGCGAAAACGCCCACTTACTCATAAAATGAAACACGGAGGTACTAATGCGCATTAATGTCACTTTCCGCCAAATGGAAACATCGAACACACTAAAAGAATACGTCGAACAAAAGATGAAAAAACTTCAGAAGTATTCTGATGGTCCAATAAAAGTGAATGTAGTTTTGAGTGTTGAAAAATTCAGACATGCCGCAGAAGTGGTCATTTCTGGAGATGGAATTAGGGCCACTGCAAAGGAAGTCCAAGACGACATCAGGCCTGCAATCGATCTAGTTTCTGACAAGATAGAGAAACAACTAAAAAAGTACAGAGAAAAACTTCTAAATAAACGAAATACCACTCCAGAGCCAGCCCAGGAAACAGCTACAAGTGAGCTAGATGAAATAGACGTAAGGGTAATTCGTACTGAAAAAATGGATTCAAAGCCCATGAGCCTTGAAGAGGCGGTGGAACAATTCACCCTTTCCAGTAAAAATTTTATGGTCTTCAGGAATGCAGAAACAGATGACATTAACGTCCTATATTGGCACAAGGACGGTGAACTTGGACTCATAGAACCATAGACGGGATTTAAGCCTAATTCTATGTTCATCACCCAATTTCTCTGCGAAAAGTGTATTATTGCGGATCTATCTGCTGCTTCTAAGGATGAGGTCCTGCAAAAGCTTGCTCAAAAGGCTTCAGACCTCGTACAGGGAGTGGCGCCGGAGGCCATTTTTGAGACCTTGAAGGAAAGGGAACAGTTGGGAAGTACTGGAATTGGAAACGGCATAGCCATACCTCACGGCAAGATCCATGGACTTGAGAGACTACTCGTTATTTTTGCCAGAAGCAAGGAAGGAGTGCCATTCGAGGCCCTGGACCATCAGCCTGTTCATGCAATTTTCCTTTTACTAGCTCCAGAGACGGCATCAACTGCCTATTTAAAAATTCTGGCTCGTATATCTAGACTGCTTAAGACACCCAATGTATACGAACATCTCATGAATGCTGACAATGCCCTGCGCCTTTTAGACGTGATCAAAGATGTGGACTGCACCCTTCCTCTCTCAATATAGTAAAGCTGTTCCAACTCACTAGGCATGGGAAAGACTGAACCATGAAGAATGTACAAGCTGTAGTTATCACAGGTCTTTCAGGCTCCGGAAAGAGCACGGCTCTTAAATCCTTCGAAGACATTGGATACTTTTGTGTGGATAACATGCCAGTCAGCCTTCTTCCGAGTTTTTTTCAACTAAAAGAAGGCTCGTCCACAGAACCCGTAAAAATGGCCCTCGTAATGGATGTGAGGGAACGGGATTTCATAAATGAACATAAAAAAGTCTTTGACATCATTAAGAAAGCTGGTTTTCATCTAGAGATACTGTTCTTAGATGCAAGAGACGAAATAATAGTACAAAGATTCAACCAGACCAGGCGTAAGCATCCTTTGGCTCCTAGAGGTCCATTACTAGATGGTATCAAACTGGAAAGAGAACTGCTGCGCGATTTAAAAGAACAGGCAGGCAGGATCATAGATACATCTAATCTAAATGTCCACCAACTCAGAAAGCAAATAATGTCACTCTATTCCACGAGAAAATTCCTTGACCAGATGGTTATTCACCTGGTCTCTTTTGGTTTTAAATATGGTTTGCCCGCAGAAGCAAATCTTGTATTCGATGCTAGATTTCTTCCAAACCCCTTCTTTGTAGATGAACTAAGGCCGTATTCAGGGTTAAACATTGAAGTGAGAAACTACGTTTTGGATAATCCATTGTCCAAGTTATTTATTGAAAACATCACCAATATGTTGGAGCTTCTCATACCTGCATATAAAAATGAAGGCAAATCATATCTCGTAATTGCCATAGGATGCACAGGAGGCCGCCATCGGTCAGTGGCAATTGTGGAACACCTAAAGGAATTGTTTACAAAGGCTAGAGAGGACGTTATCGTCACTCACAGAGATTTGGCTTTGGAGGCGGTCTAAAAATGGTGGGTATAATCATTGCGGCTCATGGCAATCTTGCACAGGAACTCTTAGAGACAACCAAATTTATTGTTGGTGAGGTCGAAAACATAGTGGCATTAACCATTGATCCCTCACAAAAAGTAGATAAACTAAAGACAAACATCCGAAAAGCCATTAAACAGGTCGATCAAGGAGATGGTGTCTTAATCCTAACTGATATGTTTGGTGGGACCCCTTCCAACATATCGCTTACTTTCTTGGAAAAGGGAAAAATAGACATAGTGACTGGGGTGAATCTTCCTATGCTAATTCGTTTGAGTCAGTGTAGGTCAAAAGGAGAATCATTAGAAAAAGTCACTGAAGAATTAGTGACTTACGGCAGAAAAAGTATCAATCAAGCCTCAGGAATCCTGAAGGGATAGTCCAGGGGAACCCCTACCTCACATATCAGGCTGAGAGTATGGCGTGAACCTTAAATTGAGGCCTTGCACAAACGAAGACCTTGAGTCAATTTTATTTATCGAAGAGTCCTCGTTTAAAGATCCGTGGACTAAAAACGCATTTTACTCTGAACTATGTGATGACAGTGGTTGTTCGAGGTGCCTTGTTGTGGAAGATCCTTCATGTTCTGTAATTGGTTATATTGTGTATCAAAAGATTTTAGACGAAATCTATGTCAAAAAAGTAGCCGTCCACTCTCAAATGAGGAAAAGAGGTATTGGTCACTTCATATTTTTTAATTTATTTAAAGAGGCCAAAGAAGATGGCGTATTTAAAATCGTTTTAGACTGTGATGTAACTAATGTAGAAGCACTGAGATTTTATAAGGACTTGGGATTTCAACAGGTCTCTGAGGCGAATAGAGATGGAAGTTTGAGATTGGAGAATAAGATAGGTGCAGCTACTTAGTTAAACCACAGGCGTTGGCTTCTAATTTTTCAAAAGGAGGATTTATAATGGCCATTAAGGTGGGTATAAATGGTTTTGGTAGAATCGGAAGAGCAATTTTCCGTGCCTCAAAGATCTACGAAGAATTTTCAGATATTGAAATTATACACATTAATGATCTCACAAATACAGAACAGTCAGCATATTTATTAAAATATGATTCCGTATTCGGAAAGGCGCCTTTTGATGTAAGGGTTGAGAAGGATAGACTTATCGTGGCTGGAAAAGAGATAAGAATTTCAAACGCCAAATCTCCATCAGAGGTCCCATGGGCTGACTCTGGGGTTGATTTTGTGATAGAGGCTACTGGTCGATTCAGGGATGCTGAACTCGCAAGAGGTCACTTGGAAGGCGGTGCCAGAAAAGTGATCATAACAGCACCTGCAAAGGGAGACGACATTACTATTGTTATGGGAGTTAACGAAGACCAATATGATCCTTCAAAACACCATATTGTCTCAAACGCCTCATGTACTACAAACTGCCTTGCACCAGTGGCAAAGGTAATCTTAGATCGATTTGGAATCGTTAGCGGCTTTATTACCACTGTACACGCCTACACAAACGATCAGAGACTCCTTGATCTTCCCCACAATGACCTTAGACGTGCTAGAGCAGCTGCCATAAACATGATTCCCACAAAAACAGGGGCAGCCAGCGCAATAGGCAAAGTAATACCAGAACTTACTGGTAAACTCGACGGCTTGTCAATCAGGGTTCCCACCCCCGATGTCAGCATTACGGACATGGTCATATTGACTGAAAAACCAACCACAGTACCAGAGGTCAATGAGGTATTGAAACAGGCCCAAAATAGGTATCTTGGCTATACAGAAGAGCCCCTTGTCTCTTCAGATTTTTACATGGACCCACACTCAAGTATAGTGGATGGACTCAGTACCAAGGTCCGTGGAGAAAATCTGGTCAAGATTTTGGCCTGGTATGACAATGAATGGGGCTATTCCAATAGAGTACTTGATCTCATACTTCACATGAGCAAATTTGAAATAATATAATGGCGTTCAAACAGGCGAAAACCTTCGAATCAAAGGCCTTGAGGGTAAATCTTGAGGCCACTCAAGTCCAGCAAATAGAATTCAATGCGAGGTATTCTGTCCTTAGGGATGCAGTCAAAGACTATCAGGGTGTCAAAAATGCTGCAGAGCACATCCTATTTGAAATCCACCACCCTTTCAAAAATTGGGATGCCATCATCAATGAATTTCGTGCCTTTACCCTAAAAAATCTTCAAGTCTATTGCCGTACAGATAGGGCCACAGAGGTATTTCAGGTCGAACTTGAACTATTTCTAACCCTAATTCATCAGGCCCCAAAGGAATATCAGAAAAAAGATGCCACAGACGCGCTCCTCGCATTTATAGAAAAACTATTTCAGGTAGTTGATACGGATCAATTATGGTCACTTATACCAAGTATTGAAAGGACGTTTTCGGAACTCATGATGGAGGGATGCATGATTGCCAGATTCATGGCAGAAAGCCTCCATCCCCTTCCAAAGTCATTGAGCCTGCTCTTTAACAGACTGAAACTCGAAAAGATTCCGCCAAGCTTTATCAGGTCATGTATAGAGATCGTGGGCTGGATAAGAATACATGCCTATGAAGTCTGGCTTTCGTCTGAAGATCCCATTGAATGGCTAGACCAAACAATCAAAAAATATCAAATTAAGCTCTCTAAAACAGAATTAAATGAAATTAAAGCATTATTTGAACCAATTTCCCATGAGGTACTTAGAACTGGGCTAAAAGAAATACGGGAGTTAATAAACTCTAAGGGAAAAGACATAAGCTCCCTCAATAGACTAATAAAATTGCCTGGCAATATCGAAATAGTGCGTCATTACAGAAACATTTCCAATACCCTTAAAAAATACAATGAATTAGGGCTACTATTTCTCTTTCACATAATGGAGCTCCCAGGGCTCTCAATAATCTATGAAGAGACCATAAGAGGGATCAACAGGATACTTCTTGGCTATATCAAGAATGCTGATACCACACAACTCAAACAGATGCTCCCTAAGGACTTTGAACTGCTTGAACAACAGGCAGGAAAATTCCCGCAGACAGCGCTACAGTGTATAGAAGCTCTGGGTACCGAGATATTGAAGCTAGACGCCCCACAGATCACCGAACTATTTCTGAAAAAGGTCATTGGCTTCGGGTTCCAAACCCCAAACGTGACTGGCGTTGACATGGAATGGCAGGTCCTTAGGAATCCAGCCCATCTTCAAAATATACGGGTCTGGATGAAGCTCATTGGCCAAAGGCCCTATCAGTGTTCAAGTCTCCTTTCAGCACTGCTCATAAACATCAAACTTGGTGGAATCTGCATTAAAGACACAGATCTATTTCAAAAGGATGTTTCAAAGCTTTTAAACTCAAATATAAGACCTGTCTACAACCTGGTAAAACAGCTCGCCAAGCAATTCCCAGTCTATTTTAATGAGATAGGGGCAGAGGGGCTCCTAAGAGATGTATCCACTGAACTTGATGAAATTACCCACAGGCAGGACAAACTGATTCATTTCTTAAGGAAACAGAGTCACGTTGAGAGTAATAACCTTATAGTAAATTTCATAGAGGCGATTTTGTGTTTCTGGTACAGCAGAGAAAAGTCTGTACTAAAGCCGTATTTGCCCGAAGAACTCCTTGAGGAAATCCCTACCCATGGCCAATTTGTGGATCCAGTCCATCGACTAGTAAGATTTTTGAGTGAAGAACTTGGCCTAGAGCCATTTGCTAAAAGGGTTACAAAACTAGTAAACATTCAAGAAGACACCCTAGAGCGCCTATTATACAGGGCCCCTGACATACCTCCAAGCGATAAGGAAAGATTCATCTTACTTATAAAGATGTACAGACTTGAGACCCTGAAATACAAACTAGGGACTCAAGAGATATTGCATCACCTCGAGGAAGCCAAGAAACTGGGATTTGAGGGTGTTGAAGAGATAATTGAAGCAGTGAACAAAGATGAACCAGAAGAGTGCCTGGAGGTCATTTTAAAACACCTCGAATCGTTGAAAGATGTAATACTTAGTCCTCAAAGGTTTGAGGGCAGAGAAGACATCTACTTTAAAAGACACATCGCCGCTGACATCCCATCTATGTATGGCAGATATCATGAAAAAAAATTTGATGCCCTTAGTCTCAGTTTTAGGCTGGAAAACCTTGCCAACACCTATTTTGAACGCATTATCACAGGGTTTGACATAAAATTTATTACATACAAAAATCTGGAATTGATACTACGATATCTTAAGCTCCTTTGGCGTGGAGTAAAAATAGATGGAATACAGTCCAAAAAGTTCGAGACATATCTAAGACTCTTTGAACAGGCCCTTCGTTTTAGCCAATTCTCCTTTGGCCAATTTAGAGACATAATTCATGGACTCTTAGAAGGGGTAAAGGACATAATATACATATACTACATCCATCCTCACCAAGAAAACCTCCCTCTAATAATCGAACAGCTCTATCCAGACAGGCTTCTGGAAAAATTTAACCGCGTAAACCATAATGCACAGACCAAAGGGGAACTCATTCATCAACTATCAGAACGCTTCCTAAGAGATCTTATTGCTGGCACATTTGGACTACAGTACTTGGATACTTTTGTCTCTCGAGTCCATCACATTTTCGAAGAGGAAAGAGCAGCACTATCTGAAAAGAACCTTGATCTCTTGTTAAGCTACAATCCAGACAGCACCATATGTCCCATAAATGCTCCAAATCCTTCTACTAAGAACTTGATACACCTAGGCAATAAAGGCTTTAACCTGTTACTCCTTCACGAGGAAGGTCTACCTGTTCCCCCTGGGATCATAATCACCACAGAGATCTTTAGGTGTAGGGAGATATTAGACGAATTCCCCAGGGTCTTTCTGGAGCTCAAAGAACGCCTCAAGGACGCTCTACACTCCATTGAAGACATTACTCAAAAGAGATTTGGACACCCCAAGGCACCACTACTACTTTCGGTGAGGAGTGGAGCTGCCATATCAATGCCTGGGATGATGTCCACAATCATCAATGTTGGGAGCAATCTAGATACCATTGAAGGTCTTGCCCAGGAAACAGGGAAGATGTGGTTTGCCTGGGACAATTACAGGAGATTTGTCCAATCTTGGGCCATGGGGTTCGGACTCTCCAGAGACATCTTTTCTAAACTCATGGCGGAACACAAGCAACACTTTGGAGTTGAAAAGAAGAGGCAATTTACTGGCGAACAAATGAAGGCTCTTGCCTTAAAGTACAGAGAAAAGACCCTTGAGGCTGGCATTAAAATCTTTGATGACCCATGGGAACAACTCATGTGTACCATAAAACTTGTGCTTCGCTCATGGGAATCTGACAAAGCCAAGGCATATAGAGAAATCATGGATTTGTCAGACAGATGGGGGACTGCGGTAATAGTTCAGGTGATGACCTTCGGGAACATGAGCGAAGCCTCTGGGACAGGTGTGGTGTTTACCACCAATCCCAATCACAAACTCGAAAGGGTATGTCTATGGGGAGACTATACACCTGGTAACCAGGGAGAAGACATTGTAAGTGGCCTGGTGAGTACCTATCCAATTTCTCTAGAACAAAAAGAATATCTCAATATAGAAGAGCCTTGCCTTGAGGAGGCGTTTCCAGAAATATATCAGGCCCTATTCAACTATGTGAAAAGGCTGATTGTTGAGAGGGGTTGGAGCCATCAAGAGATAGAATTTACCTTTGAGTCTCCCGACCCCAAGGACCTCTACATATTGCAGACTAGGGATATGACTCCAAAGAAGAAACGGTCTTATCCAGTGTTCGTTAAGACTGCTTCGCTAAAAAATGCCTTTCTAGGCCGCGGCATAGGAGTAAGTGGGGGGGCCCTTTCTGGAAGGATCGCCTTTACTCTAGACGATATAATGATGCTAAAAGAAAAAAGCTCCAAGGATCCAGTGATTCTGATAAGATCAGATACAGTTCCAGATGATATAAAAGAGATATCTCTTGCAGACGGCCTTTTGACTGCTAAAGGTGGCCAGACATCCCACGCAGCAATAGTGGCTCTAAGACTGGAAAAGACATGTGTTGTAGGCTTTAAGGGTCTTAAGTTGTATGAACAAAAGAAAATGGCTAAAATACAAGGAATAGAACTAAGGGCCGGAGATTTCATCAGTATTGATGGAAGAAACGGCGCTGTATATTTTGGGCTACACAAGAGTCATGCTTAAGAAAGGAGGAATAAAATGATTCAACAGGCATCCCAGCCACGCCCTATGAAGCTTGGCATCAATGGTCTTGGGAGGATTGGGAAACTATCTCTTTGGACCCATGTTGCTAGAAAATCCTTTTCAGAGATAGTTGTTAACATCGGAAGACAGGTTGGAAGGTCTCTTAATGACTTGGCCGCTGCCATTGAAAAGGACAGTACCTATGGCCGCCTTTCAAATTTTTTGTACGGATATAAAGGGACAAGGGTGATAGAAAACTTAGACGAGGAAAAGGGCACCATGACTATAGACGGTGTCCCTGTTACTATATTGAGGGAAAGCAGAAATCCAAAAGATATCAGATGGTCAGACTACGATGTGAAACTCGTTGTCGATACCACTGGTGTATTTAGAGACCCAACGGTTCCAGCAGATGACCCCAAGGGTTCCTTAAGGGGACATCTTGAAGCAGGTGCTTCAAAGGTCATTCTCTCAGCACCTTTTAAGATCAAAGATAAATCAAAGTCTATACCAGACGACGCTGTAACCACGGTTATGGGTATAAATGAAGATGATTATATACCTGAAAAGCACAATTTGATCTCAGCTGCATCATGTACCACTACTTGCCTTGCTTACATGGTAAAACCTCTATTGGATCACTTTGGAGCATCCCGCATACTTTCTGCCTCCATGGTAACTGTCCATGCTGCCACGTCTAGTCAGGTGGTTTTAGACAGGCTTCCAAAATCAGGGGCAAAAGACCTGAGAAAAAATAGAAGTATATTGAACAATATCATACTTACCACTACAGGGGCAGCAGACGCCCTTGGGTTGGTCCTCCCAGAGATGAAAAAGATAGGATTTATTGCTGAATCCGTAAGAATCCCTACAAATACAGGATCACTAATCGTTCTAGTACTTTCAATTCACGATGAGAGCATGGAAAATCCCATTAAGAGAGATCTCATCAACTCAATTTATCAAAAGGCTGCTGAAACAACCCTTAAACCAAGGCTAGTCTACACTGAAGAGCAAAATGTTTCCTCTGATATAATTGGATTTCCAGAGGCCGCTGCAATAATCGAGGGAACTGAGACCCATACAAGGACAGCTGCCATAAATATTGATCCCAAAATGGTATGTAAGGGCCTTGATCAAAGTGGGGTTACCTGTGCATCCATAACGATCCCAGTGACTCAAGTCGTAATCTATGGTTGGTATGATAATGAACTTGGAAGCTACACCAATTTATTGGCAGATAGGATCTGCTCTATAGCTGACAAGATGTTTTAGGGGGAGTGGAGGTTTATTCTCATGAAGAGCATTGACCAATTGTCCATCTCTGGAAAAAAAGTCCTTATGCGCGTGGATCTCAATTGTCCTCTATCCAAGGAGGGTGATGTTGCGGATGATACTAGGATTCTCGCAGTCCTTCCATCCATAAACTATTGCATTGAACAGGGGGCAAAGCTCATACTTTGCTCCCATTTGGGAAGACCAAAAGGTGAAAGGCGTCCTGAATTCAGTCTTGGCCCAGTGGCAAAGAGACTCTCAGAGATCCTTGGCAAAGAGGTCCGTCTTTCAAATGACTGTATAGGGGACCAGGTAAAACAAGATGTAGAGGCCCTCAAAAATGGAGATGTACTCCTTTTGGAGAATATTCGTTTTCATCCAGGGGAGACCAAGAATGACCATACCCTTGCTAAGGAATTAGGAGAACTAGCTGATATCTTTATTAACGATGCCTTTGCCGTCTGTCACAGGGCTCATGCCTCAGTTGTCGGAGTGACCGAATTCGTAAAGGAATGTGGCATGGGCTTTTTACTCAAAAAGGAAATGGATTATTTCCATAAGGCAATAGAAAATCCCGTTAGGCCACTAGTTGCAATAATGGGCGGGGCAAAGGTCTCTTCAAAGCTCGGGGCCATAAAAAATATTTTAAACAAGGTTGATAAACTAATCATTGGGGGTGCCATGGCAAACACCTTTTTAAAGGCCAAAGGTGTCGATGTCGGCGACTCCATGATTGAAGAAGATCTAATAGAGGAAGCGCGGTCGATTCTGGAAAAAGCCAGTTCATTGGGGATCCCCCTCTATCTTCCAGTAGACGCCGTTGTTTCCAGGTCAATGGAAGATGCCGTTCAAATAATCAAACCTTATGGTGAGATTCCTACTGGATGGAAGGCCTTTGACATTGGCCCTGCCACGGTGACTCTCTATAGAGAGGCGCTCCAAGATGCAAAGACAGTGGTCTGGAACGGTCCTCTAGGTGCCTTTGAGGAAAAGAGTTTTTCCAGAGGGACATTTGCCATATCATCAACACTCGCCTCACTTCATGCGTTAACTATAGTAGGTGGTGGAGATACTGATAGGGCAATCCATGAGGCCGGCGATACAAGTGAGATCTCATATATGTCTACAGGTGGCGGCGCATTTCTTCATCTCCTTGAAGGAAAAGAGCTACCGGGGGTAAAGGCCCTAGAAAGATGTGGAGGTTAATATGAATGGCAGAAGGCCGCTGATTGCAGCAAACTGGAAGATGTATAAGACCCTTGAGGAAACAAGGGCCTTTTTCAAAGAATTTATCCCCAAGATCAAGGATATCTTTGATCGAGATATAATCATAGCCCCTCCCTTCACCTCCCTTAACGAGGCCGCAAATCTTGTAAAAGAGGTCCCCAATTGTCATATCGCTGCTCAAAATATGCATTTTGAGGAACAAGGGGCCTTTACCGGAGAGATATCCCCTCTGATGCTAAAGGCTATAGGGGTAAGTTTTGTTATAATAGGGCATTCAGAGAGGAGACACATCTTCGGAGAGTCCGACGATTTAATTGGCAAAAAGGTCAAATCCGCAATAACCCATGGCATCTGTCCGATATTGTGTGTAGGTGAGACCCTAGAACAAAGGGAACAGGGGCACACAAATGAGGTAATCAGCACACAAATAGATGGTGGGCTATCACTTGTCTCACTAGAAGAGATGGAAAGTGTGACAATAGCTTATGAGCCTGTTTGGGCTATTGGCACTGGAAAAACCGCAACTCCAGAGCTAGCCCAAGAGGTACACTCTTTTATTCGCAAATTGATTGCTCAAAAATTCAATTCACCTATTGCAGAAAATCTCCGTTTGTTGTATGGTGGCTCCGTCAAACCGGAGAACGTTGCAGGGCTGATGAATCAGCCAGACATAGACGGTGCTCTGGTTGGCGGTGCCTCTCTTGAGGTAAATAGTTTTGAAAAAATTGTGCGATTTGAGAGCTGAATGTTTACAGTACTTGTTATAATACATACAATTGTGTGCATACTCCTTGTTGGTACTGTTCTTTTACAACAAGGAAAAGGGGCTGAAGTTGGTGCTGTTTTTGGTTCCAGCGAGGCCATTTTCGGTAGCACAGGGCCAACAACGTTTTTGAGTAAAATGACATCGGTCCTGGCTGTACTCTTTATGCTCACAAGTTTGGGATTGACCTATCTTGCATCACACAGAGGTGCTGCATCAGTGATGCAAGATGTAAGTACTGTAGCACCAGTGAAGGCCCCTGAGGCGCCTGCTGCACTTCCGGAAGGCCATCCAGTGGTTCCGGCAGATGAAGGCGGGCAAAAAGCCGAAAAAACTGACAGTGGTAGTTCACAAGGCACAGATGCCAATAAATAAAGTGCCGAGGTGGTGGAATTGGTAGACACGCCATCTTGAGGGGGTGGTGGGCTCCGCCCGTGGGGGTTCGAATCCCCCCCTCGGCACCATTTCTTAAATATTAAATCTGAAATCATAATATTCCAATCGGAGCCCTTCAGGATTGCATATTAATTCTCTTCTCAATGGTAATCACTTGCTATGACAAATTTATGGTATCTGTTTTAAATCACATGGACTTGTGCTATAATCCATTTAATTCTTCTACAAGGGGGGCCGAAAAATGTTCAATGTAGGTGACCTCGCGGTCTATCCTGCCCATGGAGTTGGTGTCATTGAAGCTATAGAGCAAAAGGCCATTGGTGGCAATCAACACACCTTTTATGTAATGAGGATCCTTGAAAATGATATGAAGATATTGGTTCCAAAGGGCAATGTTAACCAGGTCGGCCTGAGAGGAGTCATGACAAGGGACCAGGCCGAGGAAGTATATTCAATATTGAAAGATCGCGATGTTGAATTCACCCCTCAGGCATGGAACAGACGCTATAGAGAATACATGGAAAAGATCAAGACGGGCTCAGTAAGAGACCTTGCGGTTGTTTTAAGGGACCTTTATCTCCTACAGATGGATAAACCCCTATCCTTTGGGGAAAAAAAGATGCTAGAGAGTGCCAAGGCCCTGCTCATTAAGGAGATAGCAATCGCAAAGGGAATTGAGGAATCCAAGGTCCAAGAAGAAATAGAGAGTATCTTTACTCCTTGAATCCCCCCAAAAACGTCCAAGTCCCTGCTTCCTTAAACCTTTCTCGACTCGATGTATGCCTTGCAAATCTGGGTATAGGTGTATCCAGATCCAAGGCCAAACAACTCATAGAAAAAGGTCTGGTTTATGTAAATGACGAAAAAGCAAAGCGTCCCAAACAACTAGTTAAGGAAGGCGACCAAATAACTGTATTTATTCCGCCCCCTAAAGAACCCAAAGTGGAACCGGTCCCTATCCCCCTAAAGATACTATATGAAGATGATTGGATTGTAGTCATTGACAAATCCCCAGGGCTCTCCGTGCATCCAGGAGCAGGACTTGAAGAAAGGACCCTAGTCCATGGGCTTTTATTTCACTTCGACCGCCTATCAAAAGGCTCAGAACCACTAAGACCTGGTATTGTACATAGACTCGACAAGGATACCTCTGGTACAATAGTTGTGGCAAAGGATGACTGGACACATTCAAGATTGGCAGACTTTTTCAAAACTGGATTGGTAAAAAAAATGTATGTTGCCATTGTGAGAGGTCAACCAAAAGAGCTCGAGGGTGAAATTGACTTTCCCATTGGGCGCCATCCAGTACACAGAAAAAAGATGAGTATTGTAACCCGTTCTCCCAGGAGTGCGCTCACCCGTTGGAAGATAAAGAAGTACCTCAAAGGTGCGACCTTGCTGTCTGTAAGGATTTTTACAGGAAGGACCCACCAAATCCGAGTGCACATGTCAGCTATTGGGCATCCCATACTTGGAGACAGGACCTATGGTGGCCCATCAGTGATCCAGATAGATAGAGAAAGAATACATGTACCACGACAGATGCTCCATGCCTTTGAACTCTCATTTCCCCATCCCAAGACAGATGAATGGCTTTCTTTTACTGCCCCCGTCCCTTCAGACATGGTAGAAGTTATAGAGAAGCTTGACAGATGAGGATACAAATGCGAGGTCCCAAAGGGAAACCAATATCGAAGCGACAATACTGGCCTACCAAGAACCCATTAACCCAATCCTGTTGGGTCACAATCGATTTCTATGCGTACCCCTCTTTTGGGAACAGTTGAAAGTTTGTTCAACAAGCCTTCAGCCAGCGATCTCACGGCCTTTCTTGACTGAGACTTGAGTAATAAATTCCACACGAACAAATCTTTTACCTTAGGCCTGATCCCAGGAGAGGGCCCAAGGATTTCCACTGCTTTTGTATATCTTTTTTGTATTTTTGGCAAAATACGCATAGCAATTTGTTGAGCCTCAAAACTAATTTTTTTCACATGTTCTTCTAACTTTCCAGAAAAAATTAAATTTATCAAATGACCAAATGGGGGATAAAAATGTCCTACACGTTTATTTCTTTCCTCTCTCAAAAACGATTCATAATCGTGTTCACAGGCATAAACAATAGAATAGTGTTCTGGGCAGAAAGATTGAATTATTACTCTTCCTCTCTTTCCCCGTCTTCCGGCCCTCCCCGCTACTTGAGTCAGGAGCTGAAATGTCTTTTCAGATGCATTGAAGGAAGGATAGTGAAGAGATTGATCGCCCCAGATTACCCCAACCAGACTGAGATTTGGAAAATCATGTCCTTTGGTAATCATCTGAGTTCCCACCAGGGCATCAATGTCTCCTTTTCTAAAGCCTTCTAACGTATTGATAAGCTTCTTCTTTGATCCCATGGTATCTCTATCGAATCTCTCTGCCCTGATATTGGGAAACACCTGTACGAGTTCAGCCAAGACACGTTCTGTACCAATGCCTTTAGAACTGATGGCCTGTCCACCACAATTTGGACACACAGGTAGGGCTGGCAAATTAAAACCACAGGAATGACAGACTAACAGCTCTTTGTTGCCTTTTGGACCAAAGCTCTTGTGAAGAGTAAGGGTAATTTCGCAATGGGGGCAGCGAAAGGCATGGCCACAGTCTGAACAGAAGACGAATGTTGCAAAACCTCGTCTATTTAAAAACAATAAAAGCTGTTCGTTAGAGTGAAGGGTCTCATCTATTGCCTTATATAGGGCCTCGCTCATCCACCAGGGCAGCCTGGGGATCTCCTTTTTCTTTCTCTTTGTTCTCAAGTCAATGAGTTCCACTTTGGGAAGTGGAGTGTCATGTACCCTTCGGGTCATGGTCAAGAGCTCATATTCACCCTTGATGACTTTTTCATAGGTTGTGAGAGAAGGCGTTGCCGAACCAAGGACCACAGTAGCATTCTGGAGTTTACCCAAAAGTAAGGCAAGATCCCTTGCGCTATACCTCAGCCTTACGTCTTGTTTAAAGGAATCGTCGTGTTCTTCGTCCACTACAATTAATCCAATATTGTCCAACGGAGCGAAAATAGCAGATCTTACCCCGACGATGATCCTTATCTTTCCATCCCTTATATCTTGCCATGTCTTTAACTTCTGAGGACCTGTGATCTTACTGTGCCACAGGCCCACTAGGTCACCAAAGGCATTATAAAACCACGCAACCAACTGAGAGGCCAAGGCTATCTCAGGTACGAGTATAAGTGCAGTTTTGCCTAGGGCCAAGGCCGACTCTGCTGCTCTAATATAGACTTCAGTCTTTCCACTTCCTGTTACCCCATGGAGGACTACTGGAGAAAAAAGATTCCCTGAAATCCTCTTTTTCAACACTGATAAGACACTAATCTGTTCCTGAGTAAGACTCTTCGGACGACAAGGAGCAGAAGGTGGAATTTGAAACCTTACTCTAGTCTTTTTCCTAGTATTTAGGATCTTTTCAATCGAACTCGACCTTGATGACAGCAGTAGGTTTGGAAGGGCCTCCTCTAGGGTCATTCCAACTGGGTAAAAGTAATACCAAGATACCGCCTGCAGGAATCGTCTATACTCCCTTGATATGATTGGAGCTTCATCTAAAACTGAACTAACCTCTTTGAGTTCAATATCAAGGTCTTGAGGATCTCTTTTTTCTGGTGGGTCCCATACAACACCGATCATGCGACGCCTTAATCCAACTGGTACAAGCACCCTCATACCAGGTTCCAATTGGTCCATCCCCTGTGGTGGCATATAGGCCAGGAGACCTTGTTTTGGAATGGGAAGTGCAACAAATACGGGACTTATTTCAGATTCCAATGGAATTTGACCCACCTAATTCCTACTCTTTCCATCTCTTGGTTATACTGGACCCTCTTTGAGAGTGCTCAAGGCATGGACTTCCTTCAATTGCTGAAAACGTCCCTTTAATCTTTCTTGCATAATTTGACGCACAGGCTTTAGGTCAAAGTCTTTCCACGACCTGCTTCAGATATTCTGCGAACTTTGCCCCAAGTTCTGGGTGATCTAGGGCAAAATTTACAGTAGCCTGCAAATAGCCAAACTTATCTCCTGCGTCAAAGCGTTTACCCTTGAATTCATATGCATAAAGGGCTCGTTCTCTTCTTAAAGAATCAAGTGCGTCCGTTAGCTGAATTTCTCCTCCCACACCGGGCGAGGTTCTCTTTAAGCACCCAAAGATTTCAGGCCTCAATACATACCTACCTATAATCGCAAGGTTTGACTTTGTGGTTCCAGGAGATGGTTTCTCAATTAGCCTTGAGACCTTAAATATCCCCTTTTCCACTTCAACACCTTCAACTATTCCATAACGGTAAATTTCGTCATGTGGCACCCTCTGAACTGCTACGACTGATTCCTGGAATTTTCTAAACACCTGCAGCATTTGATAGGCACATGGCACATCTGAATCTACAAGGTCATCTCCCAATACCACTAAAAAAGGATCGTTGCCGATTACTGTCTCTGTTACCATAACGGCGTGGCCCAGACCCAATGGCTCCTTTTGCCGAACCGATACCACGTCTATTAGCTGTGATATGTGACGAACCTCCCTCAAAAGGTTGAGTTTTCCCTTTTGGGATAGAAAGGTCTCGAGTTCAAAGGAATAATCAAAGTGATTTTCTATTGCGCTCTTTCCAGATGCAGTGACCAATACCACTTCCTTGATACCAGAGGCTACAATCTCTTCTACAATGTATTGAATCGTAGGCCTATCCACAATAGTTAGCATTTCCTTTGGAATGGCCTTGGTAGCCGGAAGAAATCGAGTCCCTAGTCCTGCAACAGGTACTACAGCCTTTCTAATTTCCATCCGGCCCGCCCCCCTTATTACAATGCTCACATGTTGAAATATCGTTGTCACCGTCAAATTGTTTTTTTAAGTCGTCAAGCAAGCCCTTTCGACTCAACGGACATGACTCCAGGAGCTTTATAAAGTGGACAAATCTGTCAATGATCTCTTGTGGAATACCGTGCTCCATCTTACATGCCGCCTCATCGGCGAGCTCTTCCGGAACTGCTAAGGCCTTCACGAAAAACTCCTTTAGAATCTCATGGCGTCTTACTATATCCTCTGCAACAGCATTTCCCTTTTCAGTGAGACTGATAACATCGTAAGGAGCATAATGTATAAGACCCCTCTTTGAGAGGGTCCTGAGTGCCCCTGTTACAGATGCATTACTTACCCCAAGCCTTTTTGCAATATCCTTTGCCCTAACCGCTTTTTTTTCCTTGATTATTAAGTAGATGGCTTCAAGGTAATCTTCAAGACTTGCACTTAAAATATGGTGAGATTTATCCATGGATAATTAGTAAAATATAAACAAATTTTGTCAATAATACAAATTATATTCAATGTTAATTATAAAAACATTTTTTCTTTAAAAAAGAGAACTTATACTTAATCGTTTAGAAACCCAAAATATAATCCAACAGGTTGAAGATGCTATTTTAACCCCTTTTTTTGAAGTTCTTCCTGAATAGCAAAGAGAGGCTTATAATTTAACTCTTTCTCTCTGATTGCCTCAGGTAAAAATTCTTTCAACCTATCAAGGTCAGCATGGGAAATCACAAGGTCAACACTGTATGAAAATGCCTGCAGAGAATCGTACCTATTACCTTCTGGGGCACAATAGAGAAAAAATGTCTTCCTTCTTGTTTCAGCTGGGAGATGAGATGCCTTGACCAGTAATTGTAACAGCTTATCCTGCATCTGTTGCCCTTGCTGATAAAAGAAACAAAGGGGATAAGTGAAGAGTCTGAAACGGCCTTCTAGTTCATCTGGCCAATTGACAACTCTGGTCTCAAATCCCATGTCATTTAATAATTTGAAAATATTTGAAGGCTCCTTGATATCAGCCACCACAATAGCCACCTTTTGACCTGGTTGAAAGTACTCTTGGGCCTTTAACAGGATTTCGGATGAAACCAGAGGGCTATCTTGACTGGATACTGGATTTTTCCGTAGTCCTACCGGAATCTTTTCACCACACTGGAGGCATTTTACCATTATTGTTTTTCCAGCAGGTATCTTATCTGCCCCAATCCTGTATTTCCTTGAGCAATTAGGGCAAATTATGCTAACATAATTTTCATCTGTGCTCATGGTGACTCATCCCAATCAAAATCAATGCTCAACCCTTCAATATCAGTGGTCTTTTCTCCTCTTTTGCTTTTTATAAGGTCAATGCCTTGTCTTACCTTCGCCTTACTACTTGCGTATGCAAGGGCTGTTTCTTCTGTGATTAGATTGTCTTCAAATAGCTTTAATATATGCTGATCAAAGGTCTGCATGTCATAGGCAGAACCCTTTTCAAGGGTCCCATAAAAAGTCTTTTCCTCTGATTCTCCTTGGAGTATAAGGCTCTTTATTTGAAGATTGGAACGCAGGATCTCGTAGGCAGCCACCCTTCCACCGCCAACTTTGGGCAAGAGCCTCTGGGCTACAATCCAGCGAATGGTATCTGCGAGTCTTGAACGTATTTGACGTTCCTCTTCTATTGAAAACATTCCAAGGATGCGATTTATGGCCTGCCCAGCATTTACAGTGTGAAGAGTGCTGAAAACCAGGTGTCCTGTATCTGCTGCATTGAGGGCTATTTCCATTGTCTCTTTATCGCGAATCTCTCCAACTAAAATGACATGGGGAGCCTGCCTCAATGCAGCCCTCAATCCACTTGCAAATTGATCAAAATCAAGACCCAATTCCCTTTGATTGAAAGTGGCTTTTTTATGAGGATGAACAAATTCAATAGGATCCTCAAGAGTGACCACATGAACAGGGGAAGTCTCGTTAATTACGTCCAAGATAGCCGCAAGGCTGGTACTCTTACCACTTCCGGTGGCGCCAACAAAGAGGATGATCCCGTTTTTTTCCTGTGCCATCTTATAGAAGCACTCTGGCATCTTCATTTCCTTAATGGTGGGGATCTTGCTGGACAGTTGGCGCATTACAATGCTGTATGTGCCCCTCTGAGAAAAAATGTTGACCCTAAATCTGGGCCCTGATGGATGCTGATACGAAAGATCACATGAACCATGTAAAAGCAGATCTGATAAAAGGCGCTTGTTGCCTTCAACAAGGCACATGACGATCTGCTCTGTCTGAACAGGTGTGAGCACGCTGGTCATTAGGGGGAAAGAGACGGGCTTGAGCACACCATCTGCACACACCTGAACTGGTCGGCCCACAGTAAGATTGAGATCCGAGAATTTCGGATACTGATCTAGGGCCTTCTGCACTAATGTGGCTATGTCGTTAAATCTCAAGGTTTAAACCTCTGTGATATCGTCAATCCTGGTTGTATACGGCCTAAATTTTGCCTTGTCAACACACTTATTGTAGGCCTCGTTGGGATCAATCCAGCCCTTCTGGAGTAGCTCCATTATAGCATCATCCAGGGTTTGCATTCCGTATTTCTTTCCTGTTTGCCTTGAAGATGGGATCTGATAGGTCTTGCCTTCACGTATCAGATTTCTCACTGCCGGAGTGGCAATGAGTATCTCAAAAGCAACACATCTTCCAGGTTTGTCAATGCGTTTGAACATTGTCTGTGATATTACTGCCCTAAGTGCATCAGCCAGTGTTGATCTCACCTGTGGCTGCTGATGGGTTGGGAATATCTCTATTATCCTATCAACGGTCTTAGCTGCACTTATGGTATGTAGCGTGCCCATTACAAGGTGACCGGTCATTGCAGCCTCGATAGCCAGTGAAATAGTCTCTAAGTCCCTCATTTCACCTACAAGTATAATATCAGGATCTTCACGTAGAGCGCCCCTCAAGGCAGCACTGAACGATCTCGTATGGGTTCCCACCTCCCTGTGATTTATCAGACAGCCTTTGCTCTTATGGACAAATTCTATAGGATCTTCAATTGTAATAATGTGGTCTTTTCTGTGTCTGTTTGCATGGTCCACTATTGCCGCAAGGGTAGTTGATTTACCGCTCCCCGTAGGCCCTGTAACCAATACAAGCCCCCTTGGTAGCATGGCCAATTTTGTGATAACTGGTGGAAGACCGAGCTCTTCAGCTGTCTTTATCTCACTAGGGATTTCACGAAAAACTGCAGCAATGCCATTTTTCTGCATGAAGAAATTGGCGCGGTACCGTGCAAGCCCTGGGATCTCATAACCAAAGTCCACATCGCCAGTCTCTTCAAAGACCTTGATCTTTTCTTCAGGAGCTATCTCATAGAGCATGGCCTTAAGTTCGTCATTTTCGAGAACCTTGTATTTAACCCTATGAAGTTCGCCCCTTATCCTGAGAACTGGAGGAGATCCGGAGGCAAGGTGGAGGTCAGAAGCACCCTGTTCATTCATCAATTTAAAAAAGGCATCTATCTTTGCCATTTTTCCTCCCTTGTTTCCTATTATTTCTTTTTTAGTCCTAACCTATTCTCCCAATCGTTTTTTGCTAAACGACTACAAACAGCATCGAAAAAGGACAGTATCCACATATTTAGGTGGCAATTCATGATTAGCCTAGATTATTAGGATGTTATTAAATGCTCTCCATATCCACAACAAATGGACAACGAGCTTTTGCAATCTTCAAAATTTAAACATGATTAGTACCTAATAACTACTTGAATTACAAGGAACTTCATCTTATCTTCAGCACCAGCAGTATCTGGCTATGTCTGGACACAGTAAAGACCCGATATCTACCTTCTATAATCGACCAAGTGTAAATTTGGATTAAATGAAAATAGGAACATTGACACACATTCCATAGAGCAGTAAGTTAAAAGGATGCATTAGGGGGCTAGAGGTGTTCGGGCTTGGGATACCGGAGTTTTTAATAATCCTTGCCATCTTGCTCATTATCTTTGGAGCCAAAAAGCTCCCTGAGATAGGTAAAGGGCTTGGCAAAGGCATAAAAAATTTTAAAAAATCCCTTAAGGAGGAAGAAAAAGAGTCCGAACATCAATCTGATTGAGGTCAGATTTCGGACCCCCTAGGCCTATGAAAAGTCAAAAGAAGAGCGACAATCCCATACTCAATTTTTTTTCATCTGTAAAACTTGCTGTAGTCATCTTTATCATCCTGGCAATTGCCTCAATAGTGGGGACAATCATTCCCCAAGGAGAGAGCTTACATTTTTACCTTGATCGATACGGTCCCAATCTTTTTAATTTAATCCGATGGTTACATCTGGATGACACGTATCATTCCTGGTGGTATTTGGCACTTTTAGGACTTTTTTCCCTAAATCTCCTTGTATGCATTTCAAGGAGACTCCCATACACTCTTGAACTTATCAGGCGAGACAGTTCAAATGTCGATGCTGACAAACTCTTAAGAATGCCTTTTAAGGCCTCGTGGTCTCTTAGTCGTTCACTTGACGACTCCAAGCAAGGGGCTCTCCTTAATACTTTTTCAAAAATTGCAGGACGCATTAAAAAAGAACGGTCGCTTGAAGATGGCTCAAGAGTGTATCTAGTAGAAAAAGGAAAATGGAGTTATTGGGGGCTTTATGGGCTACATTTCAGCCTTCTCATAATATTTTTAGGGGCAATCATCGGAAATTTCTTTGGCTTCGGCGGTAGTATCATGATCGCCGAGGGCGAAAGCACAGATCATATCTACCGTCGCGGCGACGGCACCCCTATTCCTTTGGGATTTACCATTCGATGCGACAAGTTTGATGTACAATTCTATGACAATGGCGCTCCTAAACTCTTCAGATCAGACTTGACTGTAATTGAAAATGGCAAAGAGGTCCTAAAGAAAGAGGTCTTAGTGAATTCCCCGCTCACCTACAAAGGTGTTCGTTTTTATCAGTCTTCATACCAGGCAATCCCAACTGTCAAATTAAAGTTGAGTCGCTCTGACGGAGGTTCAAAAGATCTTTCTATTCCCGCATACAAGAAAATCCCCCTGCCAGAAGAGGGCCTGGAGATCGGAATAATGCAATATATACCCAATGTACATGGAGTCCCAGCTATTCGCCTCTGGGTTGGCACACCTAATGGCGGCTCACAGGTCATATGGGTACTAAAAGGAAGAGACGGAGAATTTAACAACCAAAAAGTCCTCTACAGGGTCTCATTAGAAGGAATAAAAAATAATTTTATGACGGGACTTCAAGTTAAAAAGGACCCTGGAGTACCATTGGTGTATCTCGGATGCATTGGCCTAATACTTGGCATATTTATCGCCTTTTGGGTACCACACAAGCGACTCTGGTTGATGATAAGGCCTAAGGGCAAGGCTACTGAAGTCATTGTCGCAGGACAAATCAACAAAAACAAGACTGGCTTCAAAAAAGAATTTGAAGAGTTAAAGACACAAATCAGCGCTTCATTAGGAGAAAAAATATGATATCAAGTTCTTATTTACTTAGTTGGTGTACTTTTATCTATCTTGGTGCATCAGTATTATATATTATGCACTGGCTCTTTCGACTCAAGCCAGTAGGTTTCTTAGGAACAGTTAGCACTGTAATTGGTGTAATCGTGCAGACAGCAGGCATTGGACTTCGATGGATTGAGTCGTATCAGTTGGGCTATGGCCATGCACCACTTTCAAATCTATACGAGTCCCTCGTCTTCTTTTCCTGGGCAACGGCTCTAACTTACGTATTCGTAGAATACAAGACCAAGAGCCGGGTCATTGGTGCATTTGCCATGCCTTTTGCTGCAATTTCCATGGCCTATGCCTCGTTTAATCCCAATGTGCGGGATTCGATCGAACCCTTGATCCCAGCCCTTCAAAGCAATTGGCTGATCGCTCATGTGATTACATGTTTCATTGGATATGCAGCTTTTGCTGTAGCATGCGGCCTTGGCATCATGTATCTCTTAAAAAATATGAGCCCTAATAAGGATTCAGGACTACTGGGCGCCTTTCCCAGCCTGAAGGGCATTGATGAACTCATGCATCAGACCATTATTTTTGGATTTCTCTGGCTCAGCGTCGGTATCATAACCGGAGCAGTTTGGGCCAACCAGGCGTGGGGGACATATTGGAGCTGGGACCCAAAAGAGACATGGAGTCTTATTACATGGTTTGTATATGCCACTGCCCTTCATGCCAGATTTGTCAGGGGGTGGAAGGGCACCAAAATCGCCTTTATATCCATTATAGGATTTTGCTCTGTGATCTTCACATACTTTGGCGTAAACTTTTTACTGTCAGGGCTTCATAGCTACGGTTCGCAATAATTGAAATTATATTGCTTATGATTATATTAAAAGAAAGAAATCACGGGATATATCCCCGATTTAAATTTGGAGGATAGAATAATGTTTGGTTTTGGAACACAAGAACTCTTAATTATCTTGCTTATAGCCCTATTCATATTTGGTGGGAAGAAACTCCCTGAAATCGGAGCAGGCCTCGGGAAAGGACTTAAGGCCTTTAAACAGGGGCTAAAAGAAACAGAAGTAGAGGATAAAGATGCAGCCAAGCCCGAAATAGAAAAAGACTCAACCAGTACTGAAAAAGGAAAGGCATAACAATAATAAGGTGCAGGCCATATGCCTTGCTGCAGGACTTGGGACAAGACTCAGACCAATAACGTACCATGTCCCCAAGCCACTCTTCCCAATAGCAGGCAGACCTAACCTTGGAAGGATCATTGACGACTTAAACAGATCAGGATTCCAACATATTGTAATAAATGCCTTTCATTTAAAAGAAAAAATCAAGGAATACATCGTATCAAATCATCCAGATTGCGTTATATCAGAAGAAGATGAACTCCTCGGCACAGGGGGGGGAATAAAAAATGCGAGCCGTTTTTTAAATTTCTCCTCCCCCATCCTCGTTGTAAATTCAGATGTAGTCACAAACTTCCCTTACGAAGTACTAATGGACTATCATAAAGGCAATAATGCCTTTGCCACTTTACTTCTAACAGATTTTGGCCCCTTAAATTCCATAAAAGTTGATGATGAAAAGGTTATAGGAATCAATACCGGCTACAGAGAAGCATGTCTTTGTTTTACTGGCATCTCCGTAATAAGCCCTGAATTCCTTTCTATGTGTCCGAATCGTTACCCTTTTTCAAGCGTAGATATCCTGAAAGAGGCCATTAAGTCAGGCAAGGCAGTCCGTTACCTCCAAGGAGAAAAGATCTTTAAGAACTTCTTCTGGCAAGACCTTGGCACTCCAAAGGGCTATCTTAAGGCACACGAACTGTTTTTAAATTTCAAAGGGATCACTCCCCCCACACTCCATCAAGACTTAAAGGTAATAGACTGGGCCTGGGTAGACGAAGATGTAAAAATTCCTGCCCATACAACCCTTTGTAGATGCGTGGTATGGCCAGGTACAGAAATAAAAACAACCACTAGTTTCAAAGACATGGTACTCACCCCATATGGAGTCCTTAATGGAGGATAAACTCTTTAAACAAATTAAACCACTTTGGACTGGGCTCACTGGATGCTATAACGGCTATGGTAAACCAATTCCATGTGAGGGGAGCGGACAGGATGGGGAATTTAAAAAGGGAGTTCTTTGGCCCAAACCCCGTTTTGAAAAAAAAGGCGAGGTCGTTATTGATCTTTTGACTGGCCTCATATGGACTACTAACGCCAACCTATACGGCTTTCCTGTATCATGGACCGAGGCCATTGACTACATAAGAGAGATGAATTCGAAGAATGCCCTTGGATTTTCATCATGGCGACTCCCAAACAGGAGAGAGCTAAGGAGTCTCCTAGACCTCGGTGCCAAAAATCCATCTCTCCCCAAGGACCACCCATTTAAAGACGTCTTCAATGGATGGTATTGGACCTCCACTACCTTTGCTGGTCTTCCCCAGTATGCTTGGTGGATCCATATGGAAGGGGCCAGGATGTTTTATGGAAGGAAGGACCAATATGCAATGTTCTGGCCAGTCACTGGCAGAGAAAAAGGCGTACTTTTGGCCACAGGTCAGGGGGATTGTTTTGATGAAAAGGGAGAAAGGATACTTTGTAATGGAAGCGGTCAGGATGGCGAGTTCAATATTGGAGGCTGGCTTTCAGAAGGGAGATTTAAAGTCGTAGACGACGTAAGTGTTTTGGATAGACTTACAGGCCTTACCTGGACAAAAGACGCAAATCTCTCTAAAGAGACAGTCATATGGGAGGAGGCCCTCTATTTAATCGCTGAACTGAATAAAAATTCCTATGGTTCAAAAAATGACTGGAGACTTCCCAATATTAATGAACTTGAATCCCTAGTAGATTGCTCCCAGGCATTTCCAGCATTGCCAAAAGGCCATCTCTTTGAGGACCTTCAAGAGGTTTACTGGTCTTCTACCACAAGCTTCTATGAAACTGATTGGGCCTGGGCCCTTTACCTAGGGAAAGGTGCCACTGGGGTGGGCAAAAAAGATGTAAAGGGATTTTCTGTCTGGGCAGTAAGGGGAGGATGAGGGCCTCATATTAGTTTCTTGGCCTGGGGTTCTCAATAGGGCTATATTTGCTTTATTGGTACTAATGGCCTAAGACCTGATGCCTTCAATGCATTCAATAATGACCTTATATTAAAGGTATTGACTCTCACAAAAATGACCCCTTTTTCCCTCAATCTAACAAGCCTGGTAAAGTCGATCCCCTTTTTAAACAACACATCCACGAGGGTCTTCATGACAAAAGGAGAGCCATCATCTTCTATCTCGATTAGCGTAGAGCCCTTGTCTCCAAGCCCAAATATACTGCCATATGCCTCTATGAGGTCCCGTATCGAAAATATGCCCACAAGCTTCCCCTCTCTGTCTATCACTGGTATGGCCCCAACCTTATGATGTTCGAATAGCAACAACGCGTCATCTAATGTTGAAGATGGACCAAGGGTACAAAGATCCCTACTCATAATGGTCTCCACCTTTGTATTTCCCACTTCTTCGAGGAGGCCATCTTGATAACCACTGGATGCAACAGATGAGGGGTATGCCGATCGAATATCTCTGTCAGTTACCATCCCTATTAGGTGTCTTCCGTCGTCTACTACTGGCAGGTGCCTGAAATTGTGTGCCTTGAGTATGTCTCTGGCCTGTCCTATGGTTGTATCAGGTCTGATAGAAATGGGATCTGAAGTCATGTGGTATCTGATGTACATTATAAATTGGTCCTCCTTATTGAGCCCTTAGTGCCAATCCTCCAAGATACCTCTCACAAGAGGCTGACAGAGCCTCAAGATGATAGCCACCTTCAAGGATAGTCAATAGTCTGCCCCCACAATACTTATCTGCCCAGAGTCTTGCAGCTATGCCGAGGTTTCCGTAAACCCTTGTGGGATATGAAAGCCCTGACATGTCGTCCATTTCATGTCCGTCAAAACCTGCAGCTATTATGATCACCTGAGGATTAAAGGACTCAAGTGCAATATTTACCTCTTCCTTAAGGATTTCCATTACCTCATTTTCTCCAGCCCCAGGAGGAAGAGGTATGTTCAATGTAGCCCCCCTCCCCTGTCCTTCACCCCGGTCCTCGCTGTAACCAGTACCAGGAAAACTGAAAGTGGGGTGCTCATGAATGCTTATGTATAACACAGTTGGGTCCTCTAAAAAAACTCCCTCAATGCCGTTACCATGATGGGCATCCCAGTCTATAATCGCAATTTTTTCCCTACCATAAACCGACTGCCAGTAGCGAGCCGTAATTGCAACATTGTTGAGGAAACAAAAGCCTAGTGGAATCTCCGCCTCTGCATGGTGTCCAGGGGGTCTGACGCAGCAAAATACGTATTTTGCCTCACCTGCCTCGATTAGATCTACCCCTTTGAGACATGCCCCAACGGCATATAGAGATGCTTCAAATGTATCGTAGGATACGGAATTGTCAGGATGACCGAAAAACTCCTTTCCAGATAGACAGGTCTCCTCAAATCTAAAAAGATATTCATCACTATGAACCAATTTCAGGTATTCCCTCTTGGCTTTGTCTGCCTTTACGATCTTTAGAGAGGGGCCCAAAATGCTCTCTTTTAGCCTTTTCAATATGACTTTCAATCTTTCTGGTGATTCAGGGTGATCTATATGAGTCTGGTGCAATAGACATTTTTCGTGTGTTATCAAGAAGATATCATCAAATTTTGCCAATTAATTCCTCCTCTTTTTTGACCTTCGACCTCTTAAAGGGCTATCAACAAGATCAAGGGAGTACCTGATCAACTCGTCCTGAACTTCACTCTTTTTGAAACCAAAACTCTCTGCAAGGGACCTCATCTTAAAATTGTCCCTTAGGATATCCATGTAAACCATCCTCACACCTTGACTCCTTGCAATCTCTAAACACCTCTTCATTAGTATTTTACCCACTCCCTTTCCCTGCCATGGATCACCAACAACCACTGCAAATTCACTAGATTCCCTGTCCGGCAGTATAGTCAGTCTCCCAACGCCAATGAAACGCTCCTTTTCCCCCTCATTAACAGTGGCAACAAGTGCTATTTCCCTGTCATAATCTATCTGACAATATCTCACCATTTGTTCATGTGGAATCTCTGATATGGGCTGGAAAAACCTCATGAGGATGGTCTCAGGAGAAAATGTCTCGAAGAGCTCATACATCTTTGGTTCATCTTCTGGCTTAATAGGCCTAATCAAAAAAGGAGTCCCATCCTTCATCTTTGCATCGTCTATGAAATGGCAGGGATACGGACATATGACAAGATTTGAGGGACAACAGGGCCCTGTGGCCATAAATATCCTCTTTCCAAGGCCTTCATCCAGGACAATCCTAGCATCTAGGCAGACCCCTCTCTTTTCCCCAATATAGAATGGATTGATGTCGATCTCCTGGATCTGGGGAAAATCCACCAATAATTGTGAAAACCTGATGAGGGTCTGCTCAAGGAGTTTTATAGAGGGCCTTGGATATGCCCGATGGGCTAAATATTGATATATCTTGGTCTGCTCCATTAAACGTCGGGCAAGCGTCTGATTCAGAGGTGGAAGGCCTACTGAATAGTCCTTTAGTGTCTCAAACAGCCGGCCACCAGTCCCGAAAAGCACACATGTCCCAAAGGTCGCATCCTTTTTTGCCCCAATGGCTATTTCATGACCATCCCAATAAATCATTGGCTGGACAGTTATCCCCATAATCCTTGCATCAGGCCTATTGTCTCTGACGTTTTTGATTATCCAGTCAAATGCATCTTCTATCTCGTCCTTGCCAACATGGAGTCTAATTCCTCCTATGCGTGCCTTATGGGTGATATCCGGAGAGTCGATCTTAAGGCCGACTGGGAATTCCACCTTATTGGAGATCTCTCTCAGCTCTTCCTTGTCTCTGACGAGGAAAATCGGTGGAGACTCTATTCCATAATAAGAGAGTACGAGTTTTGATTCCCTTTCTGTAAGAATGCGACGTCCTTCTGAAAGGACCCGATTGAAGATTGCTTCGACCCCTTCTAAGTCAGGCATAAAATCTTCCAGGATGTTGGATGGGGTCTCATGTAACAGGCTGAGGTTATAGCTATGTCTAAACGTATAAATAAAGCTCTTAACTGCCTGTTCAGGAGTAACGAAGGTTGGTATGCCATTTTTATTGAGAAAATTTCTGGCCTTTTCCATGTCTCCTGTTCCCATCCAACATGCCAAAATCTGAGATGATTTGGCCTTTCGGGAAAGCTTTACCAGATGCTCTGCTGTCTCCTTTGGTCTTGTGGCAAACTGGGGGGTCAAAATCACCAGGATTGCGTCCTTTTCATGTTCTTCCATGCATACCTCAAATACCTGCCTGAGGAGTTCGGGCGAGGCATCAGAAAGGCAGTCTACAGGATTTTTGCGAGACCAATATTTAGGAAGTAGATTATCTAATCTATTGATGGTGCTTTCACTCAACTCACAAAGCCTTCCACCGTACTGGATCAGTGTATCAGTAGCCAAAATTGCAGGCCCACCTGCATTTGTAATGATCAAAAGGCGATTACCAGTAGGAGAAGGCTGTTTTGAAAGGGCCTCTGTTACATGAAAGAGCTCTAGGGCATCCTCTACCCTTACTATACCTGCCCTGGAAAATACGGCGTCATATACTGAATCTTCTCCTGCAAGCATTCCTGCATGTGTATGCGAATAACGGCTGGAAGCCTGGTATCTTCCACCCTTTACCACTACTATTGGTTTTGCCCTGGAGAGTGCCCTTGCTGCGCTTACAAACTTTCTTCCATCCCGGATGGCCTCAACGTGCATCACCACTGCCTTTGTGTCTGGGTCCATTGCCAAAAAGTCCAATATATCACCAAAATCAACGTCTGCCTGGCTACCTATGGAGAAGAATGCGCTTAGCCCTACGTGTTTGCTTATGGCGTAATCGAGAATTGCTGAGGCAAAGGTGGCACTCTCACTCAAAAATGCCAGCTTACCAGGTTTCAAAGCAGGCCTTGTGGTACTTACATGTACGGAATGTCTTGGTCGTATAAAGCCCGTTGAATTTGGCCCCAGACACCTAATACCGTACCTATATGATGCACTCTGAACAGTCTGGATATATTTCTCAGGGTCTTTTACCTTGTGTCTGAAGTCGTTTGCCAGTATGAGGGCAGACTTCACCCCCATTTTTCCACACGTATCAAGATCCTCGAGTACCTCTTCAGGTTCGCCGCAAAGTACTGCAAGATCTACCTTCTTAGGAAGACTCTTTAGGGATGGATATGTCAAAAGCCCTGAAATTGATTCACATTCTCTGGATATAGGGAAAATAACTCCCCTAAAGCCTGTAGAAAGGAGATTTTTGATAAGTACATTACCAGGAGAATTGGCCTCAGGGGCTGGGTTCACCCCAAGGACGGCAATGGTGCTCGGTGAAAATAGGTACTGAAGAGATTTAACACTCAAGACTATTCTCTTTTGCCTCTTCTACGGCAGGCACTTTTTGCACCTGCAATATCCTTTTAAAAAGGCCTGCTCTCGAGTCTTAAATATCACCTTGTTTTCACGCCATGTCCTTCGCCCATAGGGGCACCATGGTCTGTGAAACCTAAGGCTCTTCCTATTACCTATATAATATGGCTCAGGCCTTCTGGGGGAAAGGGACCAAAGCCCAATCTTATTTATTATAGCATGGCGTTGCGCAGAGAGGAGCCTGTCTTTGTATGGTATGTCTTTTTGAAAGAGGCATACAAAAGCAAGCCCCTCCCTCACGAGAACTTCATTTACAAGGGTACCGTCTTTTAAAAAGACATATGCCAAAAGCCTTCCAAACCTGTCTCTCTTTCTAGGGCCATACTCAAGGCGTACCACCCTGCCCTGGACTAGTGCCCTGTTGCGTTTTTTAGCGGCAATCCCGTATGGCTCACCTTTTTGGTCATCATGAGGGATCTCAGGGGCATTGATCCCAAGATAGCGCACCTTCTCTCCATTGCTCAATACAATGGTATCACCATCTATGACGTATTTTACATATGCATTCCCGGCCCAGAGATTACACCCGGTTCCAACTGTAAAGATCGCCAGGAACAGTACTAAAAAGAGGACAGGATATTGCCTTTTCATGCGGTCAACCGCTCAAGTGCTTCATTGTATCTGGCCATAGTCTTTTCCACAATGTCATCTGGAAGCTCTGGTGCAGGTGGCGTCTTGTCCCATTTGATGGATTCCAGATAATCTCTCACGAACTGCTTGTCAAAGCTTGGCTGTGACCTACCTGGCTCATAGCCATCCAAGGGCCAAAATCGAGAGGAATCAGGGGTGAGCACCTCGTCTATCAGTGTCACCTCTCCGTCTATGATCCCAAATTCAAACTTTGTATCTGCAATGATCACGCCTCGCTCTTTAGCATAGTCTCTGGCCTCAATGTAAAGCCTCAGGCTAAGATCCCGTATCTTCTGGGCCACATCTTCCCCAACTAGGTCCACTACCTTTTCAAAGGAGATATTTTCATCGTGTTCGCCTACCTCTCCCTTGGTAGATGGAGTAAATATGGGAGTAGCAAGCTCCTGCGACTCGATCAGTCCCTCTGGAAGGGATATTCCACAAATCTTACCGGTCCTTTTATAATCTTTCCATCCTGATCCGGTTATATAACCACGCACAATGCATTCAACAGGTAGCGGCTTTGCCTTTTTAACAAGCATACTCCTGTCTTTTAGTATGGCAGCGTGGGATCTAGCTGGCTCAGGGTAGTTTGAGGGGTCACTTTCCAACACGTGGTTCTTTACCAGGTCCTTGAATTTTTCAAACCAGAACAAAGACATCTGGGTCAAGACCTTTCCCTTTCCTGGAATGGGGGTAGGGATAATTACGTCAAATGCAGATATCCTGTCTGTAGCCACTATGAGAAGTGTGTCATCGTCCACTTCATAAATATCTCTGACTTTGCCCCTCGATTTCAATTTTAGCCCTTCGATATTTGTCTCAAATACTGCATTACTCATGCTTTAATCCCTCCATATATATAAAAATCTCTACGCTCTCTGGCCTTGAGCTCTTTGGTTTAAAGACACGAACCTTCTTAAACGCAGCCATACACTCTTTTCTAAAGGCTGCAAAGTCTGCCCCCTGGAAGATTTTCAAAAAAAGGCGGCCATTTTCCTTCAAGACTACCTTTGCAATCTCCAGTGCTGTAGTGGCAAGCTCCACAGAACGATAATGATCTACATCCTTTCTTCCTGTTGTCTTTGGGGCCATATCGCTGAGTACACAATCAAAATATCCATATTTTTCAAGGATTTCATTTGGTGAAATCTCTCTACAATCTGCTGTGAGGCGTGTAACATTTGGTAGATCAACCTTCAAGGGATGCAGATCTATTGCAATTACCTTTCCATTCCTCCCCACTACGGATGCTGCAAACTTTGTCCATGAACCCGGACTTGCTCCGAGGTCTAGGACCTTCATACCAGAGGACAAGAGCTTAAATCGCCTCTGTGCTTCTTTGAGCTTATAGACGGATCTTGCAGGAAAGCCTTCTTGTTTTGCCTTGTTAAAATAGTGATCCCTTACCTTTTTCACTTGATTCCCTCATCAAAAATAGCATCAGCCAATCAGTTAGATTGGACCCTTCCCATGAACATGCTTCCGAGCGGACAGTCTAAATGCCTGGCAACCACATCACACTTTATCTTGAAGAGAAAAAATATCTCTCTCTTTTCATCTGAAAGGGTCTCAAAGTTTCCCTGTCCCTTACTTATTATCATTGGTGCCTCATGATACAATTTCAAAAATTCCTCTGAACACCATTCAAAGTCAATGCCAGGGACCCTACAGCCTGACGACACAATGGTTGCAACCTTGTGAATCCCTGCGTCAATGGCGTCTTTATAAGTGACATCATTTATTATGGGACCGCCTCTTACCACAAATTTTACTGGACGTGCAAGCTCCTCTATTAGGAGTCTATCAAATACAGACTCACCACTGTTGTCTCCGATGTAAAGTACCCAATCGGCCCTATTCAATCGATCCTTGAATTCATCATACTCCCATTTATAAAAATCAACATTAAAAATCCTGTCCAATTCATCCAGCAGGTTAAAATCACTTGAAGTTCCGTAATCAATCACATTGCCGCATACAGCCAATCTAATCGCTGCCTCAAGGGGATCGGCATGAGTTTTGATTCGTTCCTCCAAAAGAGGATAGAGTTTCAATACCTCCTTGGTACTCCTGTCCTTTATTGAACTAAATGGATCCTCAGTCCCTAAGAAATCTGAAATCATATCATAAATGGCCACGGCATTCTTTGGCGGAGGCCATGATACATCCATATCGGACAATACGCTTAGGGCGTTTCTAATTAGAAGCCAAATTTTATCATCAGTCAATTCTAGGAGTTTACCTGTACGTGAAGTCTGTTTAATAAAGCAGGGAAAACAATCAAAATGAGTCTTCATTTGTACCTCGTCACTATTAATGAACTCATCCTAAGATTTCTTTAGGCCACATACCTTTGTGGTCCTATCCTATTGACACTTTTTGAGCCTAGTTTAAGCATTGGGCCATTTAGGGGCAAGCTCGTATTTCCAAAACCCACAGCCTTAGCTAATGCGTTCATAAAATAGGAGTATATTGAACATAACATGAGTTTGGG
>NZ_MAGO01000012.1 GCF_001687335.1 Dissulfuribacter thermophilus
TTTTGTACTTGTGCAACTGAAGAATATTAGCAACTGGCAGATATGGCCTGAATCAGGGGCAGAGGGATTCAAAGGCTTGAAGACCAGCTACATTGACTTTCGTCATGCAGTCCAGGGAAAGTACAATGCCGGACAGAAGATTGCCGCATTCATATTTATAGTAACAATATCGTTCCTTGCGATTTCTGGTTACATCCTTTGGTTCCGTGGGGATTTTTCTCCGGAAACTTGGGATAAGGCCAGGTTTATCCATGTATTGAGCTTTGTGATCCTGATACCTACACTATTGGGTCACATGTATTTTGGGCTCCATCCTATAAATCGGCCTGGTCTAAAGGCCATGTTTGGAAATGGTGAATTGGATGAACATGTGATCAAGTCACATCATCCGCTTTGGTATAGAAAACTGAAAGGCATACAATAACCTCCTTTTTGATGTGAGACAGACTATGACTCGCTCACATATCACTGTAACGTCCTCTGAGCCGGATAAAAGGCATCCGGCTCCGGCTCCAGGTCGGCCCCAAGGCCTGGATGCCCAACACTATGCCAGGCTGGGACTCTACCGGGTCCTCAGCCTGGCATACCTTTACCCTAAAGATTTGGATTGGGAGGAGTATCTTGAGATACTTCCATCGGTATTGGAGGAAAATACCAGGATTCTGGCCATTGATGTCTCTGATGAAATTAATATTCTGGCTAGATATATAAGGAATATGGACACTGAACAGATCCTAGTGGAGCACACTGCTCTCTTCATCAACAATCCCCTCAAAGACCCTGTTTCCCCTTATGAATCAGTTTATTTGGAGGGGATGGTAATGGGTACAAGCACTCTGCAATTACAGGAATTATATGAACAATATGGTCTTTCGGTGAGCGAAAAACATTCCTACTTACTTGCCGACCATATCGCTCTAGAACTTGATTTTATGGCCATACTCATTGAAAAGTCCATTGAAAAACATGACACTTCTATGACTGAACAGAGGGACTTTTTTAGGAAGCATCTCGGCCGATGGGCCCAGAGATTTTTTCAGGATGTTAAGAAAAATACCAATATCCCGTATTTTTTGTCTTTGGCCACTACTGCCGAAAGATTTCTGCAATATGAAGAGAGATTGCTTTGCAGGCAGGATTGATTAATCACGATAAGCTTTAATCTAATGGAAATGTGGTAGGTAAACTGGGCGAAAATGAACTGGAGTTGGGCATTACCTTTTGGATTAGTCAACTATAACTCTTGACAATCTAATCCGGGACAGTAGCATAATTTAATCTACTAAATTATTTCTATCAGGTCTTAAATAGATGAACACAAGACAATTACTTACCTTTCCTGCAAGAAATCTCGTATTTGTAATACCTGTCATGTTAATTTCTGGCCTAATTACAGGCTATTATGTGGATACCTCACCCCTTAAGACTTTGATTTTGCCGGTCTCCATATTGATGGTATATCCTGCAATGATCGGTTTTCGCCTGGGTGAATTGACAAAATTTACGGAAAAGAGGCTGATGGGGGTAAATCTTGTGGTAAACTTTCTGGTTTTACCCCTCATCGCCGTTCTCATAGGAAAACTCTTTCTTCATAACCATCCCGACTTGTTTACTGGTCTTGTAATTATATCTGTTGTTCCTGGCGGAAATATGGTGGTTGCCTTTACAATGATGTTTAAGGGCAATCTCAGTGCTTCACTGAAATTGTCCGCTACTAATCTGCTTCTGGGCTCCTTTTTGGTGCCTGTTTATCTGTATGTCTTGGTAGGTAAGCTGGTACCCATAAATGTTGTCCAAGTTTTTCAAACCATTATTATGGTAGTGTTTCTTCCCCTTGTTATGGGTATCCTTACATATAAATTACTCATGAAGCGCTATTCAGAAGAGACTTTTCAAAAGGAAATAAAACCGCTTTTACCTGGGCTGAGTGCTTGGGGGCTAGTTTATATTATTTTTACCAGTATCAGTCTGAAATCACGTATGATATTTGGATATCCAGGACTACTACTGCAGGCCATAGGAGGTCTTTTTCTCTTTTATTTTCTGGTCTTCTTAGTGGTCGTCATAATAGCTAGGTTATTTTTCAATCGTAGGGATGGAATGACGCTTTTTCTCAATAGTATTTTGCGCAATCTGGCAATATCCATTGGATTAGCTATCACTGCCTTTAATTCCCAGACTGCAATGATGGTGGCACTGGCATTTCTGTTCCAACAGCAAATCGCAGTCTGGTTCTGGAAACTTGACAATCGCTTCCATCTACTGGTGGAAAACTGATAAATACAGTACATGGTACATTGTTTACGCTATAGGACTGGCAGTGTATGGTAGAGAAAAATGCCATTCACTGAATAGATCTGCAAGCAGTTGAAGTAAAGGGAGATGGACAAATACATAGAGAAAATCGAGGAAACCAGGTCATTTTTTGAGGAAAGATTATCTAGCCCCCCTGAGGCAGTTGTAATGCTGGGCACGGGACTTGGAGGGGTATCGAAGGCCCTGATGGGTTCCACCTCCTTTCCCTATGAAGAGATCCCCAATTTTCCA
This sequence comes from Dissulfuribacter thermophilus, assembly GCF_001687335.1. Lineage (NCBI taxonomy): Bacteria > Pseudomonadati > Thermodesulfobacteriota > Dissulfuribacteria > Dissulfuribacterales > Dissulfuribacteraceae > Dissulfuribacter > Dissulfuribacter thermophilus. The sequence continues at coordinate 2,548 of NZ_MAGO01000012.1, forward strand.
GTCTCTACCTCTCCAGAGCATCGGGGGGTATTACATATTGGTGAGATCCATGGCCATACAGTGGCCCTGTTTGAAGGCCGCTTCCACTTCTATGAAGGCTATTCCACAAGGGAACTCACTCTTCCCCTTCGAGTGATGGCACTTCTTGGGACAAAGGTGCTCATAGCATCCAATGCAGCTGGCGGGCTTGATCTGAGTTATTCTCCAGGTGACCTTATGCTCATCAAGGATCACATTAACCTGATTCCTGACAATCCCCTTAGAGGACCTAACGTGGATTCCTGGGGAGAGAGATTCCCGGATATGAGTAAGGCCTATTCTAAGAGGCTAAGGGATTTGGCTAAGAAAGTGGGGAAAGATTTAGGGATACCGATAAGGGAGGGCGTATTCGTGGCTGTGCCAGGGCCCAGCCTAGAAACCCCTTCTGAGACGAGATTCTTGAGGATAATTGGTGCAGATGCAGTGGCCATGAGTCTTGTCCCTGAGGTAATAGTTGCTGTCCACGCCGGTATGGAGGTGCTTGGCATTTCCGTTATAGCCAATGTCAACAATCCAGATGCCTTTGAGCCAATTCGTATCGAAGACGTCATCGAGGGGGCAAGACGGGCAGAAGAGGCCCTTACTAGGCTTGTATTAGAAATATTTAAGAGAGGGATCCTTGAAAAGAGTTGACCTTATCTTAACAGGTGAGTTTGTTGTAGTGGAGCCAGATGCTCCTCCAATCATGGACGGAGCTATAGTGGTTTCAGGAGATAGAATAGAATCTGTGGGCCCAAGGGAAGAGATTCTTGGGGGATATACTGCTGAAAAAATAATTGAGCGTCCCACCGGTCTTATCATACCAGGGCTTGTTAACGCCCATACCCATGTCCCGATGACCCTGTTCAGGGGATTAGCAGATGACCTTCCATTGAAGACCTGGCTAGAGGAGCACATTTTCCCCAGGGAGGCGAAGCTAACACCTGAACTGGTTTCCATAGGAGCAGAACTTGCCTGTGCAGAAATGATTAGATCGGGAACGACCTCTTTCATTGATATGTACCTATTTGAGGACACTATTTGTGAGGTCGTAAATAGGGTCGGGATGAGGGCGTGGCTGGGTGAAGGACTGTTCGACTTTCCATCTCCTGCCTTTCCATCTGGTTTTGATGCCCTCAAAGAGACTGAAAGGCTTATTGAAAAATGGGGTGATAACCCATTTATAACCATTACCATTGATCCCCATACTCCCTACACCTGTAGCCCGGAGCTCCTTAGGGCGGCACGAAAACTCCAGGAACATACTGGCGCCTATGTTGTGATCCATCTAGCTGAAACCCTTTGGGAAGACATGGAGATAAAAAAGAGATATGGTTGTACCCCTGCAAAACATCTTGATAATCTAGGACTCCTTGGAGAGCGTACTATTGCCGTTCACGTAGTACACCCAACTGAAGAGGATATTTCGCTGTTAGGGGAAAGAGGTGTCCGAGTTGTGCACTGCCCAGAAAGTAATCTCAAGCTCGCTTCAGGTATCTCACCTGTAAAGGATATGATAGAAAAAGGCATCAAAGTACTTATTGGTACTGATGGGGCAGCAAGTAATAATAATCTCAATATGTTAGAAGAGATGAGTACAGCAGCGAAGATAGCCAAAGGTGTAGTCCAGGACCCCACTGCCCTACCTGCCAAACTGGTCATGAAGATGGCCACTACGCTTTCAGGTGAGAGCCTTGGAGTTGATGGCCTTGGAACATTAAAACCTGGTGCTCCTGCAGATGTTGTCATTATAGAGCTGGATTCTCCTCATCTCAGACCATGTTATAACCCAGTATCTCAGGTGGTCTATTGTGCTGGCCAGGGAGATGTTTCAGACGTAATATGTGGTGGCCGGATATTGATGGAAGAGTTTGCGCTCAAGACCATTGACGAAAAGGAACTGTTTTCGAGGTTAAAGAGGGCCTTGGATGAGTTCATCTAACCTCTACATTAGGGCGAAGACGTTATAAAAAGTTCAATGTACAAAGCTCACTTCCTTTAACTCAACACTCAAAACTCAAAACTCAACACTTTTAAAAAGCTTCTACCTTCTTCCTATTTCTATTTTCATCCACGCGGGTGACGAATTCCGTCGTCATGATAGTTTATAGGAAAAATATTGACCAAATATTTACGTTCAGGGAAGTAGGCTAAATGCCTTTTCTACCGCGTCCTTTGCTGTCTCTACATAGTGGACTTCAGGGATGTCCTTCCATGTATGAAGGCCTATAACAGGCTTCCACATCTTTAGGGCTAGGGCGATTTCAGAAAGCGTACCGTGGGAACCTGATATGGCAATTAATGCCTCGCAGGAGCGAACCAGTATTACGTTTCTTGCGTGTCCCATACCCGTCACAATGGGAATTTTTATGTAGTCGTTTGCCTCACTCGCCTTCACCCCTGGAATGATGCCCACTGTGAGCCCACCTTTTGAGCAGGCGCCCTTTGCACTGGCCTCCATGACGCCTCCCAGACCACCACAGTAGAGAATGGCCCCACGCTCTGCAACCATCTGGCCCACTGTATAGGCGAGTTCGTATATTCTATCATCGCAGAGTCCTGCACCGATTACGCCTATTCGCCTCATTTTATCACCCATTTTATTACAATATAGCCTGCCACAAGGAGTAGAGCAAAAATTAAGGTAAAAAGATTGAAATATTTTTCAATAAAATACCTTACCCGTGGGCCGACGAGATAAATGAGTCCGCTCACAAGAAAAAATCTACCCCCCCGCGACAGGATCGATGCAATAATAAATGTGAAAAAATTGATGTGAAAGGCCCCGGCAGTGATGGTGAATAGCTTATAGGGTAGGGGAGTGAATCCACCAGCGGCGACTGCCCAGGCATCATAACGCCTGTAAAGGTCTTGGACCACGAGGTATTTTTCCTGGAGGTGGTACAAGGAAAGTATTTTATCTCCAATAATTTCCATGAACTGGACCCCGATAAAGTAACCAAATACACCTCCCATGACAGAGCCCACAAGGCATATTAGTGCCCAGTAAAAGGACTTTTGGGGTTTTGAAATACTCAGTGTTATTAAGAGGACATCTGGCGGTATGGGGAAAAAAGAAGATTCGGCAAAGGCGAGCACAAATAGCCAAAGTCCTGCCCTGGGATGGTCTGCGAGGGACAATATCCGGTCATAGAGCCTCCTCACAATTACTGCTTCCATCCGTGGTCCCCAATCAGCTTCACAAATCGCACTGCCTCAAGGTCTTCTCTGATATATTTACCGTTAATTTTGCGTACCCTTATGAGATTCTGACTGAACTCGTCACCAACCGGTATCAGCAGTATCCCTGGATCCTTTAGTTGTTTCAGTAAAGGATCTGGCACGTTTGGCGAGGCAGCAGTGACGATTATGGCATCATAAGGGGCAAACTCCTCCCATCCCCAACTACCGTCGTCTAGCTTTAAAAAGCAGTTCGTATAACCTAGGGAGTCGAGCAATCGTCTGGTCTTGGACAGGAGTTGCGGGACCCTTTCAACGCTATAGACCTTATCTGCAATCTCCGCTAATACGGCTGCCTGATATCCTGAGCCAGTACCGATCTCCAATACCTTTTCATGGCCTTTGAGTTCTAAGGCCTGGGTCATTAGAGCAACTATATATGGTTGGGATATAGTTTGGCCATAGCCTATTGGCAGGGGATGGTCCTGATAGGCCTGATCTGTCAAGGCCTCGTCTACAAACAGATGCCTAGGTACTTTATTCATTGCATCTAGTACCAAATTATCTGTGATGCCGCGTGCCATAAGTTGGTTCTTTACCATTCGCTCGCGGGCGATTTTATACTGGTCTGAGGAATTATTTCTGGATATCGGACACATAAAAGGTTGCCTTTTCCACCCTATTAGAAAAGAATTTGACCTCCACTACTTCCATTTTCACCTTTCCTATATGGCTTCCGACAAAAGGTATATACTGGTAGAAGTGTTTTCTTTGATGGTAATAATACCATGCCTCCCGCTGGTGGTCTATCTTTCGCCTTGCATCTGGCGGGCCCATTATAGCCTCTACCTCTTCCATTGGTTGACCCTGGTGAATGTAGGATGTGTCTATAGCTAGAAATTGCCTTGGGTTGACAGTACATGAAGCTATGCAGAGTGTAAAAATAACGAGAATGATATTTAAAAAAAACGAAGTTCGCATTCTTTTCTCCCCAGACAGTATTGGTGTTATAGGTATCCAAAATGTAGGGAAATAGCAAGAAAAAATAGAGAATCTCTTCCAAATCCGATTTTGTCCCCTTTTGCCGTGTAGAATTTAGGTGCTAGTTAATTCAAGACAGGACTAAGGGTCAGAGATTTCTGATCCAGACCGTTATGGTCGTATTCTTTAATTGTAAAGGTGCCAATAATACCGTGGTATGTGGTATGGTTTAGGGTCTCTAAAAGTCCTTCCTTTGTTGGAATAGCCTCATTAAAAAAGGCCTCAGCCAAAAGGCCTATGGCGTCCCAGGAAAGGGAAGCGGCAATTACTTTGTCTCTAGTCCTAATAGTACTTTCTGAAATGGCATTTTTAAATCGAATTATGTTTAGCAAATTATCTTCGTCAGAGACCTTTTTATGAAGGACCATTGGATTTTGTAAAAAGACTGTGCCATTTTGGAGATAATTCCTTATGACAGGTACATCAACTGGGGTATCCATTAAAAAGGCCAATTTTATAGGATTATTCCTTAAGGATTTGAACAGGGTAGCAAGGAATCGTTCATCCCCTCTAAAGAGTATTATGTCGGTTTCAAGGTCTTTGAGGTATTTTAACTGAGAGGAGCAGTCAGTATCATACTTTCCGAATCCCTCTACGCTGGTAATTTTTATACCGAATTCAGGGGCATATGCCTTAAGCCACGTAATGTCTTTTTCCCACTTGGAGTTTGTCTCTACCAGTATTCCCACCTTCTTGAGCCCCATTTTTCTTACAGAATAGTAGAAGGATTTTATCATTATCCCTATATCTGGAAACACACTAAAGGTCCATTTAGTATATTTGTCCCATGGAGTCGGTCTGAGGGGATAGGTCCCAGAGGTAAGAATCAAGAGGAGTTCGTGTATCTCTGAGAATGCTCTCAAGGTCCTTGAAAGGTGGGACTCCGTTGGGCCGATTATCGCCATTACTCCCTCGTTTTTCTGTAATCGCATGGCACCTAAAAGGAGTCTTCCCTCTTGGCCACTTGTATCGACTACTAGGAGATCAAATTGATAGCCAAGTTTTTCAAGTCTGGGATTGAGCATTTTGATGGCCTTTTTGGCCCCAATGAGCATCGCATTACCCAGGTCTTTATTCGGGCCAGAAAGGTCTAATAGGGCCCCAACCTTGATTGGTTTGGGGCCCGAATAGGCCGGTTTCAGGAAAAAGGTAGAAAAAATTAAAAAAATGAGGATTGATCTAAGGAATTTTTTAACCAAGTCTCTCAATCTGTTTTTTCGCAAGCCTTGCCTGTGAAGACTTTGGATAAAGCTTTATAAGTTTTTTCCAAATTATTTTAGCACTCTCTGGATCCCCAAGTTTGAAAAAGGCCATTCCCTCTTTTAAGAGGGCAGCTGGAACCTTGTTGCTTTTGGGGTAGTCTTTAATCACCTTTTCATAGGCCAGTATGGCCTCTTCAAAACGATTCAAATTGTATTCGCATTCTCCTATCCAGAAGTGGGCATTGGGAACAAGTGCACCTTTTGGAAATTCTTTTACATATTTTTCAAGGGTGGTTCTGGCCTCTTTAAACTTTTTTTCCTTGATAAAGTCAAGGCCCTTTTGATAGATATCAATTCCAGTCTTTTTCGTCTTTTTTGCCTTATGTGCAACCTTATTTTGTTTTTCTTTTACTGTACCTAGGAGTCTAAGCTCTTGTCTTAATTTTACGATATCTTGTTGGAGTGCGGCTACGACTTCCTGATTCTTTTCCCTATCAGAGGAATAGGTATGCTTCATTTCTTCGATCATTCCACTAATCCTCAGTAGTTCAGCATTTACTTCGTCGAGTTTGTTTTGGAAAACTGCCTGTCTGCTTCGCACCTCGAGAAGGCTGGATTCCCCGAATTGTTCTTGGGCCTTTTTCAAGGCTTGAACCTGCTGCTTTAACTCTAAGACAGCTTTTTCCAATTCCTGGTTTTTTTGTGAAAGGCTATAGATACGTCTTTCTAGAAAAGTTACCTGCTCTTGGGGCGCACAGGCACTCAGTCCCAAGACTATGCAGACTATCAGAGCAGCGCTCTTATTCATGTTGACCTCCTTATTTAAACGTGTTTGGCCCCCAGAAAGGGGTGAGTGCCTCTTGTTTTTTTAAGGTTATAAGGCGTCTTTGACGTCTTCCATTTGCATCCATAACATAAATGGACTTTTTTCCAAGTCGGTCTGAGGAGAAGAGTATCTGTCTGCCATCAGGTGACCAGGAAGGATTTTCGTTATTCCCTGAATAGGTAAGTTGTACTGGATCTCCTCCCTGGGGAGAAATGGTGAATATTTGAAACATACCGTTTGACCTTCCAACATAGACTATGCGCGTTCCACGGGGTGACCACTGGGGATCAGTATTATATTTCCCCTCATAAGTTAAGCGCCTTACCTTCTTTGTCTCGACATCCATGATAAAGAGCTGTGGAGTACCGTATCTGTCAGATACAAAAACCAGCTTTTTCCCATCGGGCGACCAACTGGGTGAACAGTTTATGCCAGGGCCACGGGTAAGTCGCTCAATGACCCTGCCGTTTAGATCAATGATGTAAAGATCGGGATTGCCGTCTTTACTTAGAGTAACAGCCAATTTATCCCCACTAGGATGCCACGACGGAGAAATATTTATACCTGCATAGGTAGCGAGTTTTCTGATGCTACGGTTTTTTAGGTCCTGAAGATATAGATGGGGTTTTCCGGAACCGTAAGAGGTGTAGACTATCCATTTGCCATCTGGGGATATCCTTGGGCTAATTTTGATTGCTGGTCCATTTATTAGCCTTTCGAGATTGAAGCCATCAAAATCAGCAATAAATATAGATTTATTCTTCTTATCAGATCCTACGAATGTGATCTTGCTTAGACTTACGCCACCCTCTCCAGTAATCTCTCTTACTACTAGATCAGTGAATCTATGGGCGATTTTTCGTATTGTGTAGGCATCCTTTGATCCCCTGTATCTCCGCCCTGTGATCATACGCTTCTCTCTTGCATCAAAAAGTCTCAACTCCACGTTTATTTTGTCATTCATCCTGACAAGTTTCCCAGTAATTATGTATTCAATGACCGTTTCATAATCTTCATTAGGCGGTTGGTCTATAATTTTAAAAAAACCGTGGAAGTCCAAATCGTTTTTTAAAATCTTTTGGATCTTTTTTGAGAGTTCACGATTTTCAAAGGTCGAAGGTGACGTCTCAAATGCCTTTATTTCAATGGGAATAGATCTCAATATTGGTGCCGTAATGTCGATGTAAAGCCTTGCTTGTCCGGCCTTTGCCTCTAATAGGGTAAAGAGCAGGAATAAGAAGACCAAAAGATTCTTTGACCTGAACATGGAATTCTCCTGTGACGATACTCTCTTTGGCACTTTAAACTGAGTTTGATCAAGAGGCAAGCTAGTAGGGTCAGGGCTATGTCAAAGTTTTGAGTTTTGAGTGTTGAGTTTTGAGTTGAAGGAAGAAAAAAGTGGTCAAGGTCGGCCTACACGGCGGTTCCTTGCACAAAGGTAATTCTTTTAAGGACCTTACCAACGACTTTGACATAGTCCTGGCAGTAGGGTGGACAGTTCAGTCTTCTGGTTTAAATCTCACCCCTATTTCTAAAGGCCCTTGGCCAAGTTCTTTTGGAATCGGTGGAAATGAATCAACAGCCTCTATCGCCCTTTGTGCAGATTGATCAAAAAGTGCTTCTCCAGACCTCTTTTCAAAGTGGCTTAGCAGGATCTTTCCATCTTTTGAAATGGTTAGGACTATGACGGCCTCGAGCTCTTTTTTATCTAAGAGTCCTTGGGGAAGTACCCAGTTGGAACGGATAATCTCCCATATCTTTGTAAAGTAGCGACGTAAGACCTCATTTTCTCCAGAGTCTCCGCTGCTTCCCCTAGAAGAGATGTGTGTGGTTTCCTTGTGTTTTTTCTTTGCCTTTATCTCGCTTAGACGCTTTTTTAGATACTCTTCTTCTCTCTTTTCCTCCACTCGCCTTTTTAATCTCTCTATTCGCTCCCTTAGGAGGCGTTCCTCATCTATTTTCTTCACTGTTTCCTTATCTATTTTCTTTGTAGTCCTCTTTTTGGAGGGAGGCACTGATTTGGTAGACAGTGGTTTAGTCTTTTTTTCAACTGGCTTAGGCTTTTGAGGAGGCTTTCGTTTTGGTTTTGGTTTAACTTTGGGCTTTGGTTTTGGTTTAACCTTAGGTTCAGGTTTAGGCTTTGGTTTTTGTTTTGCCTTTAGAGACTTTTTTGTCTTTTCCTTAGTGGTTTTTGGAGGCGATTTAGGGGCCTTTGGCGTGGGCGTCTTTTTCTCTTCAGGGAAAAAGAGCTTAACTGTATAGACCTCTGGAAGTTTGTCCTTTTTTTCAAAGAGGGGAGCTACGAAAAAAAGGACAGTCCCCACTATTAGATGGAGTAAAAAAGACATTAAAAGGGCTACGGCCTTTTCATTCCGAGCCCCCTTGTTTTTGAGATAGGAATCCTTAGAAGCCACCTTTTCTCTTTGATGGTCTGGTTACCAGGCCAATTTCTTCTATTCCGGCCTCTTTAAGATCGGCCATGATGCCTGCCACAAGCCCATAAGGAACCTCTTTGTCTGCTTTTAGGAGTACCTTGAGCTTTGGATCCTTTTTTTTCATTAGCCGAAGCTTTGCCTTCAATGCCCGCTTATCTAGCGAAATTGAATTAAGGTACAGTCTTCCGTTTTTGTCCACAGTAACAGTCTGAGGCCTCTCTTTTTGTGGCAGGGCCTTGGCAGTAGTTTCGGGTAGATCCACTTTAATACCCCTTGTCATCATTGGTGCAGTGATCATGAAAATAATAAGTAAGACCAGTACTACATCAACGAGAGGGGTAACATTGATCTCTGCTGCATATCGTCTTCTGCTATTTCTAGCTCCGTGGCCATGTGTCATCATTGCTGCTGTCCTTTCTCGTATTTGCTTACAGGGCACCCCATCTACTGCGTTGTCGGGCATTCGACGTACGGGGAGTACGCCTTCATGCCCTCCGCCTTTTTACCAAACCGCTGATCAAAAGGCCATAATGGGTTTTTCCTTTATTTTCATACGTTAACCTCGTTTGCTAAAAAAAAATTCATGACGGTGTCAAGTGTGTACAAGAGCCAGCCCCAAAGGGGGGAATTATTCATGCTGCCTTCAAAGTCGGTATGGGCTGCAACTTGCGCCTTTACAACAAAAGCCCATTTAAAGAAACAGTGGGTGTACAGCACAAAGTAGGAGACGGCCAGAAGGGCAGCGCAACCCCTGGGGGACGGTTTGGTCGAACAGGACATGCGGAGCGCAAATAGGCCCGAAGCCCCGAAGGGGCTGAGGGGGCATGCATGGACGCATGCCCCGACCTTGTCGGCAGGGATGCCGACTAGGTCGGCCAAGCGGAGCATGTCCGAAGACTGAGACCATGTCCCACGGGGGGGGCGCCGCCCATCCCGTCCATTCCTATCCCATAGCACTCCATTTCCACTCACTGCTCTTCTTGCATCTCTTAGGGGCATTTCCTTCTCTTTTAGCCTCCAACAAAAAACCACGGTGTCAAGTGTGTGCTAAGCCCAGCTCCCAAAGGGAGGGGGCAGGGGGAGGGCACCCTGTGAGCGATTACCCTTTCTCTTGTTTGTTGTTATCGACAGCTTTTAGCGCCAGTGCCTCAGCAGCCAGTTGTCGTTCAACAAGGTTCAAAAAATCGTTTTTGAAACAATTGAGATTGCCCTCTACTTCAGAAATCCGTCCTGTGAACCAGTTATAGGCTATTACTGCAGGAATTGCAGCCCCAAGGCCTACTGCAGTGGCAATTAACGCCTCTGAAATGCCAGGTGCCACTGTTGCAAGGGTGGCAGATCCCCTGACTCCAATTTCATGGAAGCTTCTCATGATGCCCCACACAGTACCAAAGAGTCCGATAAACGGTGACGCATTGCCTATGGTTGCAAGCCAGCTTATCCCGTTTTCAAGGTCCCAAAGTTGGATCACGATACCTTTATCAATAGCCCTTTCCACATTGTCAAGCCAGGCCTTCATGGCCCTTGGCCCTTTTATCTCTGATTGGAGCCTTTCGTATTCCCTATAGCCTTCCTGAAATACCCCTGCCATTGGAGACAGTTCAATGGTTTTGGAAAAATTGTAGAGATCTTGAAGGGAGCTGGTTTGCCAAAATACTTCCTGGAAACGGTCATCTTCTGTTAGGGCCCTTTTAAACTTTCTCGATTTGGCAATGATGATTCCCCAACAGGCGACTGAAAAGACAATCAGGACAAGGAGTACAAATTTAACCAAAATACTGGCAGACAAGATGATATTTAGGATGGTTATGTTATTCATAATATTTACTAGTTCCTTTCTGAAAATATTCCTTTTTCGATACCAAGTGAGAAGAGAAATTCAACTGCCTTTTTACCATCTGTGCCAAGGGAGACTGAATAGTCGTTTACATACAGGCGGACATGATTCAAGATAACTTCATCGTCTAGCTCCCTTGCCCATTTTTTCATGAAAGGCATGACCTCGTCTACGTTGTCCCAGGCATATACTATGCTCTGCCTCAAGGCTTTTTCAAACATTGACTTTACCTCAGGTTGAAAACGTCTTTTTAAGACTATACCGCCCAGGGGTATAGGGAGATGAGTCGAATCTTCCCACCATTTTCCAAGGTCAACTAGTAATCTTAGGCCTAGGTCCTCATATGTAAATCTAGTTTCGTGTATTATGAGCCCAGCGTCAAACTCTCCCATTTGTACCTTTTTGGGGATCTTCGAAAATAAAATGGGGACTGTCTCCTTAATATTGGGCTCAAAGAGTTTTAAAAGTAGATTAGCAGTGGTGTATTCACCAGGTATGGCCACTTTCTTACCTTTTAATTCTTCAAAATTAGAATCCTTTCTTGTAACTACAAGTGGTCCGCATCCCCAGCCGAGCGCGCTTCCAGCATCGAGTATTTGGTAATTATTCTGTACAAGTCCTGCCAGGTGATAGGATACCTTGCTTACATCTAGCTCTTGTCTAAGCACCAATTGGTTGAGTTCTTCTACATCCCTAATGGTTACTTCAAGGTCAAAGGGGTGTGCTACCTTGTTATGTAGTAGTGCGTAAAACATGAATGTATCATTTGGGCAGGAAGATATGCCAAGGGTTAGTTTTTTATTCATTTGAATAGCCTCTCAAAAAAGGATTTCAGTGAATCTAGCGCCAAATCAATCCTCCAATGTTCGCGACTGTCTCCTGCAATGTTACTTATAGAACGAACTTCCAAAAAGGGGATATTAAATTTCCTTGAGACCAAAAAGAAGGCTGCCCCCTCCATGTTTTCACACTGTGCATTAGTGAAATGGTATATGTTTGAGGCCCTCTCATGGGAAGCGCTTGTACACATACATGTGGCCATATCAGCTACCTTTAAAGATAGAGATTTTAGTGTCTTACCAATAATGGGTAAAGATTCGAAGTCCGGGGCAGTGATTTCATAATCAATGGCATCTCCTTTTATTTCAATATGTGAGATTGAGTCTCCACATCGTCCTAGGTCTCCAAATTTTTCTTTTTTGGCCAGAACCACCTCTCCAATACGGAAGTCATGGCTCACCTCTTTAAAAAGGCCACATAGGCCAAATAGGATGATAAGCTGAGGAGTAGGATTTTTTAGTAGGCACTCACATAAATTTATCCCCATATTTACTGGCCCTATGCCGGTGATCAAAAGGTTTTCAACACCTTGGCAGGAGTCCAGTATCGATGCCTCGAGCCTCGTTGGGGTTACAAACAGAATTTTATCGGTGTCTATCGAGATCTCTTTCAAGCTACTCTGGCTAAGGCCTTCTGTGTAAGGCCTTCTCTGAGGCTTTTTAGAAATCATGGCCTCCTACCCTATGCGAGAATAGTTGTGTTCCACAAGAGCCCCTCCAAGAACTATACCTTCGAGTATGACAATGCTCCCTGAGGCTGGAAAGTTGAGGTAATACGACACTATTAGGCCGAGGATCACGGTAGTTACTCCTATGAGTACAGACAGGAGTATTGCTGATTTTACGCTCTTTGAAATCAATAAGGCACTAGCCCCTGGAATTACCATTAACGCCGTCACCAAGAGGAGTCCAACGATCCGCATTCCAACAACCACCGTCACTGCCGTAATAATTCCCAGTATTACCTCTAGCCTATGTGCCGATATCCCAGAGGCCTTAGCGCACTCTTTGTCAAATGTTATATATATAAGATCCTGATAGAACCAGCAAAACAAGCCAATGGTAAATGCGGCCAAAAAACCGGATATGATCACTTCATGGGGTTGGATGGTAAGGATGCTACCAAAAAGATAACTTAAAAGGTCTGCGTTAAAGTCTCCGGCAATGGTTGCAATCACTACACCGAGAGCCATTCCAATGCTACTTAATATGCCTATACCAGTGTCACCCCCAAGTCCTGAATCTTCTTTCAACCGTATCATGAATACTGCCCCTATGGCCGCAACCAATAGGGCCAAGAGCATTGGTTCATATCCCATTAAGAGCCCCAATGCAACACCGGCAAAGGTAGCGTGGGAAAGACCGTGGCCAATCATGGCTTCGCGCCTCAAAACCATGAAGACTCCAAGTACGCTCGATGTTACGGCTAAAAGGCCTCCGGCAATGAAGGCTCTTTGCATGAATTCATATTGAAGTATTTCCATATCTCCTTTTCCAGCTTCCACGAAATGTAGAGTTCCCGTCCATATTGCCGTCGAAGGCGCTCGAGGTCTTTTGGGGGTATCTCATTTTTGATGTGTTCGCAAAGATAATTAACGCAAAAGTGATATCTAACAAGGAGCGTACAGCCTGTTTCCCCTAAAAAAATACAAGTTGACGGATCTCTATGCCTTTGGGGGAGAGTGCAACCCAACAATAGATTTAAGATAAGTGTTGGTATTTCATACCATTGTTCAATTGCCCTTGAACAACATCCACTCCCCTGGTTGACTTTAGCGCAGCGAATACAAACCGAGGTTAGTCCAATGGACTGCATGAGCTCTTTGGAGCGATTGGCCTGGAGTCTCAGCTCTGGAAGGAGGGAAGACAGATTTTGTTCCTCAAAATAAAGGCCAACTGCTTGCTTGAGTCTAAGTGAAATAGAAATTTTTTTTGTTATGGAATCAGAGACCGCCACCATGGTATACCGTCTAAAAAAATGTCATCCGCTTGTTATTCTCTTATTGAAGAGATTTTGCCTGGCTTGGAATTGACCTTAAATAAAGCGTACCTTGAATCGGCTTTCAATCCTTTTTATGGGATCATCGCAGCCTGGCGTTTTTCACATGTGTTGAAGATGAGTACATGGTTTGTTGTAGCTTTATTTGTTAGGTCGACAAAATTTTTTTGGCACTAAAATTTCCTTCGCTATATCGCACTATTTTCTCAAAAAACTACTAAACTACATACATAGTGTCAATCTCATAATATCGTAGTCCAAGGTTCGCTAAGAATCTATTTTTATTTCTATTGTCCAGTTAGGATATAGGAGGGCAGCTTGAATCCAAACTTTCATGACGAACGAGTTCGTCACCCCCGGATAAAAGTGTTGAGTTTTGAGTGTTGAGTTTTGAGTTGAAGGAAAAGAGCTTTGGAAGTTTTGAGTTTTGAGTTTTGAGTGTTGAGTTGAAGGAAGAGAACTTTGCACCTTGAACTTTTTATGAGAGCTTCGTGCTCCAGCCTCTGGCTATTGTACAGGCAGGGCTTGCTTCTTCCTTCTACCTTCTACCTTCTACCTAGATTGTAGACCTTGAGATATGTATATAAAAAAGGTAAGTTCTTGCAGGTAGTATCTTGGTAAGAAACAAAATCAACAGGAGGATGATATCAATGGACGCAAACTTGGATCAAAAGGAAGATATAAAGAAGAATCCTGTTTTAAAGGAACAGGAGGAAAAGATACAGAAAAAGCTCAGCCAGATTGAAAACAAGATAATGGTAATGAGCGGGAAGGGAGGGGTTGGTAAGAGCACAGTTTCAATAAACTTAGCCATTGGGCTTTCCCTTGAAAATTTCTATGTTGGTCTACTGGATGTGGATCTCCACGGACCAAATGTACCTAAGATGCTCGGTGTGGAGAGGGGAGAACTTCAACGCAGGCCAGACGGCACAGTTGGTCCAGTATACTACTCTCCAAACCTCAAATTTATGTCTGTTGAGCCACTTTTGCCAGAAAAAGACTCTGCAGTTATGTGGCGCGGTCCATTAAAAATGAGCGCCATCAGGCAGTTTATTTACGACATAGAATGGGGAAAGCTTGATTATCTCGTAATCGATGCACCTCCAGGCACCGGAGATGAACCAATGACTGTTGCTCAGACCATACCCGATGCCTTTGCAGTGGTGGTGACTACTCCTCAGGAAGTCTCTCTCTTAGATGTAAGAAAGTCCATTAGCTTTTGTAATCAGGTTGGGATGCCCATACTCGGAATAGTTGAAAATATGAGTGGCATGCTCTGTCCTCACTGTGGAAAGACTATTGACGTCTTTAAGCGCGGTGGAGGAATGAAGCTTGCGGAAGAATTAGGGGTCCCATTTTTGGGAAGAATTCCTGTTGATCCAAGGGTTGTGACCACCGGAGATGCTGGTAAGCCGATTATTGCCACTTATCCTAACAGCCATACTGCTGAGGCCTTTGAGAAACTGGTGAGAAACGTAATTAATGCTACCCAGGCCTTGAAAGAAAAGCTCCTTGAAGAAGCCAAAGAAAAGCAAAAGAAAAAGAAGGAAAAGGCCAAATAAATGTGAGTTCGCTAAAAATTGGCCGGGATTACGAGGTCTGGCTTAAAGATACCCTTGAAGCACTTTACGCTTCCTATAATAAAAGGGAATTTGTTAAGCCAGATCCTCTTCAATTTCTTTATAATTATCACGATCCGTTGGATCAGGAAATCGTAGGCATTATTGCTGCAACCCTTGCTTACGGAAGAGTCAAGCAGATTTTAACGAGTGTAGAGCGCATTCTGCATCCGCTTGGGGATTGTCCTAGAGAAACACTTTTAGGCCTGGAAGACAAAGGGCTTTTAAGGCTCTATTCTGGATTTAAGCACAGATTCCACAAGGGGGAAGACTGCGCAACCCTCTTATTGAATGTAAGGAAACTTATAGATATTTACGGCACATTGGGAAGGGCGCTAAGATATGGAATAGATACCCATCAAGGGGACTTTATCAAGGGAGCGAGTTGGTTTGTAGATAGGCTCGTGCAGGGTGGTAGAGGGGGATTTATGTTTCCAAATCCCTCAAGAGGTAGTGCCAGTAAGAGGCTTTTTTTATATCTCAGATGGATGATAAGAAAAGATGAAGTGGATTTGGGATGTTGGCACGGTCTTTTTTCTCCAGAAGATCTCATCATCCCCCTCGATACCCATCTGTTTAAGGTATCAAAGGCCCTTGGATTCACTAAAAGAAGGGTTCCCGACCTTAAAGCTGCAATGGAAGTAACTTCTTGCTTTAAGAAGATTTGTCCCGAAGACCCAGTAAGGTATGACTTCGTGCTCACGAGGTTCGGGATAAATCCGAAATTTTCAGAGGAGGCCCTCCTTTGCTTGTTGGAGAGATCTTGAAGCACAGTTGGAACATTTATTCAGAGATGGCACCGTATCTAATGCTTGGATTTGTTCTTGCAGGTCTTTCCTATGCATTTCTTTCACCAGAGTTTGTTAAGCGAAGACTAGGAGGAAATGGGTTTTCCCCAGTACTAAAGGGAGCACTCTACGGAATACCTTTACCCTTGTGTTCCTGTAGCGTCCTACCAATAGCCGTATCCTTGAAAAGACAAGGGGCGGGAATTGGTGCGGTAGGGTCGTTTTTAATCTCTACGCCACAAACTGGCTTAGACAGTATTGTTGTTACATGGAGTTTTTTAGGGGCCATTTTTGCCATATTCCGAGCCATTGCCGCATTCGTAAGCGGTCTCATTGGTGGTACGATACTTGATATTTTTGCAAGGTGGAGCAATGTAAGCGGTTATAAAAAGAGGGAGATCCCACGTGGAGAGAGCGACGTAAAATGTGAGTTGGGATGTGTCCACTTTGAATCCCAAGGGTGTTCGTGTACTCAAAATGAACCCAACAGACTAAAATTAATGATTGATTATGCTTTTAAGGAATTGCCCAGGGAGATTTGCGGGCCCCTTTTATTGGGAATATTTATAGGAGGATTGATCGAGGCCCTAGTCCCAAATGATTTAGTGGAAATGGTCCTCAGACCCGGGGTTACTGGTTTATTTCTTGCTCTAATACTGGGGATACCTATGTATGTTTGTGCAACATCCTCAATCCCTATTGCACTGGCCTTTTTGTTGAAAGGGGCAACTCCAGGGGCTGCATTTGTGTTTCTTATGACAGGTCCTGTGACAAATACTGCACAGATAAGTGCAATCTACAATATTTTTGGAAAAAGAAATCTTTTAATCTATCTTGTGACAGTGTGCACTACTGCCCTTGTTTTTGGGGCCTTGTTAGATTTTGTTGTAGAGGAATTAAATTTGGCCCGTGATTACAAAATAAATGAGTTGGTTCCCTTTTGGATAGAGATTTTTAGCTCCATTATGCTTTCCCTTTTGATTCTTCGGACCTATTATGAGAAGATGTTGGGGAAGAGGGGCGTATGTGGGGGGTAAAAAATGGCAATAACCAGTGAAGATAAGATACTAGAAGATTTAAAAAAGGCCATATTAAAGGGCCTAGGGCGCACCTTTGAACGTTACCATTTTGATGTGGAAAAGGTGCTCACTCCTATGAAGTGGAAGCCGTTGGTGCTCATTGTAGGCAACTATTCTTCTGGCAAATCCACCTTCATCAATGAACTAATAGAAAGAGACATCCAGAGAACTGGTCAGGCCCCAACAGATGATAGTTTTACCATTCTCAGCTATGCCGGGCCGGATGAGGAAGAAGAAATTATTCCAGGAAGCACTGTAGTCAATGATCCAACGCTTCCCTTTGAGCATCTAAGATCATATGGTCAAAGCCTTATCTCTCACCTGTGGTTAAAGAAGGTAAAAAGTGATGTTCTAAAGGACTTTGCCATAATTGATACTCCTGGAATGCTCGATTCCGTTACTGAGAAAGATAGAGGATACGATTATTTGGGAGTGATTGGAGAGTTTTCAAGGTTGGCTGACTGTATTGTCTTAATGTTTGATCCCCACAAAGCAGGGACCATAAAAGAGACCTATGAGGCAATAAGGAGTACACTTCCAGGGGCTACTGGAGAAGATCGAATTATCTACTGCCTTAATAGAATAGATGAATGTGACAATATCCAGGACCTTGTGCGTTCATACGGGGCCCTTTGCTGGAATTTGTCTCAGATGACAGGGAGAAAAGACATGCCCAGGATATATCTTACCTATTCTTCTTCCCATGCAGTACAAAAGGACATAGATGTGACGTCCTGGGACAATGAGAGGGATGAGCTCATATCTACTATAAAGACAGCTCCAAGGATGAGGCTTAGCCACATTTTACAGGATGCTGACAGGGCTATTAGAGAACTAGGTATAGTAACTGAATTTATGAAGAACTTTAAGGCATCTTTTTGGGAAAAGGTCATGCCCACCATAAAGGTAGGAATTTTGAGTTCAATACTTGCCTTTTTTGTTGGAGACGTGCTTTCAAACCTATTAATAGGTTTCCCAGACACTCCCTTTTTGACTTCTCTCCTCCAAGGCCATATGGATCTGTCTAATTTTATATTTCCAATCGTAAATGCCGTACTTGTCATAACCCTTTTTACCCTTTACCTTCAGCGATTGCTGTTTCCGCGCCACATAAGGCGCGCAATTGAAGAACCAGAGGGGTTTATTGACCTTGACACTACTTTTAAAAAAGACCTTTGGAAGAAGGCGAAGACCAAGGTTGTCGAGCTTGTTAAACTTCAGGCTCCAAGGCTCATTTGGATGCGGCATGAAAAGGCCTTCTCAAGGGTGAATAAGTTTCTTGAACAAGATTTACAGAGAATGTTTGAGTTGATTGGACCACCTTCCCGCTAAAAAATCACTAGGGAAGTAGAATTCTTTAAGAAGAGGAGTGGATTATGGCAGGACATTCTAAGTGGAGTCAGATTAAACACAAAAAGAGTGCCCAAGATGCAAAGAGGGGCAAGCTATTCACTAAGCTCATCAGAGAAATAATGGTTGCAGCAAGGATTGGCGGTGGAGATCCGGCAGGTAATCCCAGGCTTAGAGCGGCTATAGATGCTGCAAAAAGCGCCAATATGCCTAAAGACAATATTGAGCGCGCTATAAAAAAGGGGACTGGCGAGCTTGAAGGAGTCTCCTATGAAGAGGTGACCTACGAAGGATACGGACCTGGTGGCGTTGCAGTTTTGGTGGAGGCCATGACTGACAACAGACAGAGGACTGTTGCAGATGTCCGTCACATATTTGCCAAAAGAGGCGGGAACCTTGGAGAACCAGGTAGTGTTGCCTGGATGTTTGAGAAAAAGGGCGTGATTATTGTGGAAAAGGAAGAGATCGAAGAAGATAAATTGATGGATATCGCCTTGGAGGCAGGGGCAGAAGATCTGGTAGATCAGGGAGATACATGGGAGGTACACACTGATCCTCAAGTGTATGAGGCAGTAAAAAATGCTATAGAAGAGGCAGGTATTTCCATTAGCCAGGCAAAACTCGATATGGTGCCTCAAAACCTCGTAGAGGTTACAGACCCTCAAGTGGCAGAAAAGATTCTCAAGCTCATGGATGCACTTGAAGACAATGATGATGTACAAAACGTCTATGCAAATTTCGACATCCCTGATGAAGTGCTTGAGAAGATGAAATAATTTGATTGTAGCCTAACTACTTAGGCATTTTAATGCATGAGCATGCCAATTTTTTCTATATCCTTAATGATCATCTCACAGACATTTGAATTGTTTTCCTCTCTGGCCCTGTCCAGAGAGGAAAATGTCTGTGTTTGTCCCTGTTGGTCTGTGGCTAAATGTCTAAAATGGCCTTTGACGTAATTTGAAGCTACAACCGAACAACAATGAACAACAATAACAGTCGAAATTCTGTATTAGGAATCGATCCTGGCACAAATGCCACAGGTTTTGGCATTGTTGAGATGTGTGGTAATGGCCTAAAGGCCAAATTGTTTGGTGTTATCAGATCCAGGCCGAACACCTCCTTGGCTGATAGACTTTTGAGGATATTTAGTGAACTTACTAGTATTATTCAGGCAGAAAGACCGTCTTTTTGTGCAATTGAGACAGTTTTTAATGCGAAAAATCCTAGATCGAGTCTGGTTCTTGGTCATGCTAGGGGTGTGAGTATGCTGGCGGCCAGAAATCAAGGCCTAGATCTTTTTGAATATTCCCCATTGGAGGTGAAAAAGGCAGTGGTAGGATACGGTAGGGCTCAGAAATGCCAGGTACAGGACATGGTAAGGGTAATATTAGGGATTAGAGAAAGGGTCCCTCAGGATGCGGCAGATGCCCTTGCTGTAGCAATATGTCATTTGAATAGTTGTAATTACTCAGCCTTTTAATGTCATGATAGGTCTTTTAAGAGGTACGATAGAAGAAAAATTTCATGATACTGTCCTCATAAACTGTAATGGTGTGGGTTACGAGGTAGTAGTCCCTGATTCATATCTTTCAAAACTTCCTCGACTCGGAGAAGAGATTACACTCTATACGCACCTTTCCTGGAAAGAGGACGGAGTAACCCTATACGGTTTTTTAAACAGAGAAGACCGTGAGATGTTTAGAATGCTCATCCAGGTCTCAGGAGTGGGACCCAAAATGGCCTTAAACTGCCTTTCTGTTCTTGGTCCACTAGATCTATTGAGGGCCTTGAGCTCTGGAGATACAAAGAAACTGCAGGTGATTAGCGGTGTGGGGAAAAAGACCGCGGCAAGGCTTTGCGTGGACTTGAAAGAGAAGGCCAAAAAGATGCTCTCTATAAGGGGGCTTGATGATTCAATCTCTTCTCAAACAGACAATGCCAAGGTGGATGCAGAGGATGGCAACACATGGCATGAGGCCTATTCTGCCCTAATAAACCTGGGATACAAACCAGGAGAGATTAGGAAGGCCTTGAGCAGGGTGAGTCAAGAGTTGGGCAAGGGGCAAGGGCCTACTGAGATAAGCGAGGTTATAAAGTCCGCCTTAAGGTACCTGGCAAGACCTGGATGAGATTATTTTATTTGTAACCCCTCTCAGGGCACTGAGCCGCAAGAAATGTATAACCCCAAATTATGCACTGCGAAAGAGGGCAAAAATAAATTTTCTTTCTATATCAACTAATTGCCTCATTGCAACCTATTGCTGACCCTGTACAGTGTCTGTACAGGGCAGGACATTCACCTTTTTGGTGCCGCAAAATTCATGCTGTTTTTGCCCTCTTTCTCATCCCTTCAGGATTGGCGTTTTTGCCCAATCTTCTTTGTTGCTCGGGGCTTGAAGTACCTAAGTACGTCTTCGCCCCTCGCGCCTCGAATCTTGGGCAAACTCGTCAATTGCATAATTTGGGATAACATGCCAATTTGTATTTGCTTACAGGGTGCCGTAGATACAAGGCAGAGGGCATGAAGGCGTACTCCCTGTACGGCGAATGTCCTACAACGCAGTAGATGCGGTGCCATGTGAGCAAATACGACTATTTTCTTTGGGTGCGCATCAATATCAATAAAATCAGGAAGATACTCCCTATTGCTCCAAAGACAAAGGACTCTCTGAACGTATCTTTAAATCCATGACTCAGTGCATGTATCCCTTGGGCCCATGTAAGTAGGCCTCTTGCCCTGATGTAGGCAAGGTCTGGTGACATAAATTGACCGAGAAGACCAGATACGTTGGAGATAAACTCCTTGCCTATCTCCAGGTTCTGCATTGCTCCAATGCCTTCAAAATGGATTGCCTGCCTCATTTCGAGGGTATTTGTGGCAACGGCAGTGCCAATAGAACCACCAAGAAACCTCAAATAGTGCATGAGACTCACCCCCAAGTCTGTTTTGGAGCCAAGAGGGCCTAGGGCCATTGCAGAAACCGGGGCGAAGAATGAACCGAGTGCTATTCCCAATGGGATCGTTATGAGAGCGGCCTTTACAGATGGGGTATAAAAATTGAGGCTTGGGATGAGGAAAAAAGTAGTATAGAGGTACATGATTGTACTTACAGTAACTACTTTAGACGGGCCAAATCGGTCACTCAGGATACCTGCCACAGGGGACAGTATGGCTATGAATATGGCGAAGGCCAGCATGTGCACCCCAGTATCAAAGGTGGAAAGCCCCTTGAGGTTCTCGTAATAGAGGGGGAGAAGATAAAAGACCTGGTAGATAGAAAGCCCCATTATCAAAAAGTAGAATCCCATTGAAAGGGCATATTCCTTTACCTTGAAAATGGAAAAGTCTATTAATGGATTCTTGGAGTTGATTTCTGATACAAGGTAAAGCAAAAGACATATCAATGCTGCCAGCGCCATGACTACTATCTTTGTGGACTGCGTCCAGCCGAGTTGTTGTCCTTTTGACAACACTACGAGGATAAGGACTGTAAATGCCCCTAGGAGGCCATAACTCAAAAAATTGAATTTAAGCCTCTCCCTGTGTTTTGAAATCATTGGGAGGTAAAAGAGCCCTGCCACGAAATTGAGGATGCCCACAGGCAAATTTATGTAAAAAACCCATCTCCAACTGAGGTGTTCCGTAATCCAGCCTCCAACAGTAGGCCCGATTGATGGGGCAAAGCTGACACCCATGGCATAGATGCCCATGGCGAGTCCGTGTTTTTCCGGTGGATAGATGGCAAAAAGGATAGTCTGGGCACTGGCCATGATAAATGCCTCGCCAAGTCCCTGAGTTACTCTCGACGTTATCATCTCAGGAAGGCTACCCGCCATACCGCAAAAAGCGCTGGAGATGGTGAAGACAAATAGCCCGGTCAAAAATAACCACTTAAGGCCAATAACCCTTCCCAAGTTATGAGTTAGAAGGAGTCCTACTGCAGCGGCGATCATATAGGATGTTATGACCCATTGGACTCCATACAAGTCAGTAGACAGCGGGCCCATCATCTTTGGTACGATTACGTCCACTACCGTGGTATCGAGAATGGCCATGAATGAGCCAGTCATGACAATGATGGTCAAAAATGTTCTGTAGAGTGGAGAAATGGTCATAGCCTCTTGATCTCCACCTCGCCTCCGAGTCCAACTTTTAAAAGATGGAGTTTCCCTTCTGTGATCTTGATCCTAATTGGGATCCTCTGGGCTACTTTTGTAAATTCACCGGCAGATACGTCCCTTGGAATAAGGGCAAAGGTAGCAGACGAGGCAGGAAGCACTGACTCCACTACTCCCTTGAAGGTTTCATCAGGATAGGCGTCTATGTGAATGGTTGCAGGGGAGCCTGGTTTTACACCATGGATTTTCCCCTCCTCGAGGAGGACGAGGATATACACATCTTTTGGGTCAACTAGACTGTATATTGTTCTGCCGGGAAGCACCACATCCCCTTCTGACACATATCTTTTGGCCACCCTACCATCAATGGTGCTCCTTAAGGTGCATTCATTGAGGTCCTTTTGGGCGATTTTTATTTCAGCCTTTATGGCTGATATGGACTCTTCAACTGCTTCAAAGGCCTTTTGGAGTTCTTTTGTCTTAGCCCTTTTTACTTTTGCGAGATCGAGATTCTCCTCAGCCTTTTTTATTGATGCCTTAATTGCATCAATTTCTTTTAAGGTGGAAAGGTACTTCCTTTTTTGGGCTTTGAGCTTAGTAGTGATTGATTCTAGTGTTTTTTTAGGAACTACTCCTTTTTTAAATAGATTGCTGTAGCGTTCGTTATCACGTTTTAGGTCTTCGATGACGACCTCCAATGCCTTTGCACGCTCTTCTAATGAGGCCTTTTTCTTGGTCAATTCATCCACTGACTGCCTTGCAATACGTTGGTTCAGTTCCAGCTCCTTTTCTACACGTAACAGGCGGAGTCCTAGTTCCTCTTTTTTCTTTTGCTCGGCCCTGAGTTTGGCCTTTAATGCATCCAGTCGATTTTTAAAATTTCTGTCATCGAGTCTCGCAATTACCTCACCTTTTTTAACGGTATCTCCCTCTTTTTTACTAAGCTCAATAATTCGTCCAGATACGTGATCGAATCCAAGGTTGATGAGGCTATCCGTCCTGACAAATACTGCGTCGGTTACGGCATAATGCATCCTGTGGACCACGAAAATTATGGTGAATGTTACCAGACACAACACACCTATTATTAGTATAAATGTGGCAACACGTTTTCCCATCCTGATCCCCTTTCAATTAACCCAAATTATGTAATTGGCGAGTTTGTCCTTTGATAGCGAGGCGAGAGGGGCGAAGACGTACTTGGGTACTTCGAACCCCAAGCAACAAAGAGACCTGGGCAAAATCGCCAAT
Source organism: Dissulfuribacter thermophilus (assembly GCF_001687335.1). Lineage (NCBI taxonomy): Bacteria > Pseudomonadati > Thermodesulfobacteriota > Dissulfuribacteria > Dissulfuribacterales > Dissulfuribacteraceae > Dissulfuribacter > Dissulfuribacter thermophilus. The sequence continues at coordinate 26,134 of NZ_MAGO01000012.1, forward strand.
CCCGAAGGGCTGCCAAAGGGGGCAAAAACAGCATGAATATTGCGACATTAAGAAGGTGAATATTAAGCAATAGGCTACAATAAAGTAATTAATTGATATAAAAAGAAAAATCATTTTTGCCCCCTTTCGCAGTGCACAATTTGGGATTAAGCCTTGAAATGAGTATACGCACTCACAACAAACCAGCTTCCAAATAAAACAAGGCAAATGGCACAACATCTTATTATTGTCCTGTAGTGGTGGTCCCCAATAAGGGCACTACCTTTGCTAGTACCAAAACTTACGATTGAATACCAGGTATAATCTGCAGCAATGTGACCAATAAAAAACGAAATTATGCCAATAGAGCCGAACTTGATGGCGCTGGTTAAGTATCCAAGGCCAATAGTCACCCACCATAGCGTCCAATAAGGATTGGAAATACTGAAGATGATTCCAAGTAGCAAGGTGTTTTTTCCGTTTGGATTACTAACTTCTTGTTTTTTCTCTGCAAAGGAAAGACTGAGGTTAGATGCCTCTTTGAACATGGAATAGCCCATCCAAAGGAGCATTATTCCTCCAATGAAGGCAATGGTACCCATGACCATAGGGATCTTGAGGTAAGGTCCAAGCCCCAGGAGAATAAGTATTATTAGACAGAGTTCTAGTAGGCTATGACCAGTAATAATGAGTGGCCCTGCCCAAAAACCCTTTTTAATGGATTCTGCAATAGTTACCGTAAGAAGAGGGCCTGGCATAAGGGCACCGCTTAGGGCGAGGATGAAGCTAGTCACAAAAATACTTGGAATACTTATGAGTTCATCCATGACTCTTACCCTATGACCCCTGTGATTTGTAATAAAGTCTAGTACCAACCGCCCGTTCCAGTTTGGAGATAGCTATTCTGTATCCATAAATGGCGGAAAGGAGATTTTGCTCTGCCTCTGTTAGGAAACTCCTGGCATCAAGTACCTCGGAAGATGAGACAAGTTGTTCCCTATATTGAAGGACAGTCAACCTAAGATCTTCTTTCGCCAATTGAAGCGCCTTTTTGGCAGTAGATATATTTTTTTTAAAGACCTCTATCTCTTCTATCGCCTCTTTTACCTCGAGAGAGACCTGGTTTTTCAATTGATTGAGTCTTTCTTCAAGTTCTAGGACCTTATGTTTTGCCTCTCCAACCTCGTGACCGGTCTTACCCCATTCAAATAGCGACCAATTGGCTTCGAGCAATAACAAGGTATTGTGGGAATTTCTAAAGTCGTTTCTGGTTGCCAGAAGGTCGTCTCCAGACTGTTCATATCGTCCTATCAAGTTGATTTTTGGATAATATCTACTCTTTTGAAGTTTTACGTTTAACCTTGCCTGTTTCAATGAAAGGGATAGGGCTTTAATCTCTGGGCGGTGTTCTATTGCGGATTCAATAAGAGTGTCTATGGATAATGAGATTTCTGGAAGGTTCTGGTTGTCTTCTATCTCCAAGCTGGAATCAACTGGTCTATTCAATAAGATGTTTAGATATGCCTTTTTTGTCTCTAGCTCACTCCTTGCGTGTTCTAGTCTTTGCATGGCACTTTTAAGGGCTACTTCTGAGCGAAGAAGATCATTTCTTGCAATGAGCCCTTCATGGAACATGGCCTTTGCGTCTTCAAGGTGTGCCTTTAAGGTATCGACCTCTTCTTGTGCTACCCTCAGCCTACCCTGGGATACAAGTATTTCAAAATATGCCTTTTTTACCTCAAATTCTAAACTCAATAGGCCTGTTTCATATTCAAGTCTTTTGACATCAATTCCAAGGGCCTCCATGGACTCCCTTGTTGAAAGGGCGAAACCTGTAAAAATGGGTTGGCTCACTTGGAAATACCACAGAATTTCTCTCTTTTTCCCAAAAGGAATATTTGAGACTCCAGGGAAGTCCTTAAAACGAAGAAATGGTTCGTCTTTGTACCAGGTATATCGATACCCTGTGGAGAGTTTGGCCCATTTGTCTAAAGAGGCCGCCTGCTTGCGTTGGATCTGGGCATTAATTCTCTGTTGCAATGCCTTGAGACTAGGATTGTTTTTAATGGCTGTTGCCAGTGCAGATTCAAGGGTAAACGATGTTTGGCCCCCATAGGCTATAGGGGGAGTGAGTATTAGTGAAATGAAAAAACATGGAATTATTGTCTTAAACACTAGATTTTTCATAAACATGATACACCACGAAAAAGAGTTTTGAGTTCTGAGTTGAAGAATTCAATTTTACCCGAAAATGCCCCAACGAAAAAGAGTTTTGAGTTATAAAACTTCTAAAGAGAATCAGTGTTGCCACACAAATTGATAGAGGCTAAATTTAGCTTTATTATGAATATTCCAAATCTTTTGACCATAATTCGCATTATACTTACTCCACTTTTCGTTATTTTCATGATTCAGGAGAAGTACTTGGGGGCACTTTTGGCATTCACCTGTGCAGGCATTACCGATGCCCTAGACGGGGTTATTGCACGGTGGCTCAAACAAAAGACTCGAATTGGGGCTGTGCTGGATCCTATTGCAGATAAGGCCCTATTGTCTAGCTCTTATGTAGTTACTGCTGTAACAGGTATGATACCACCTTGGCTGTCTGTAATCGTAATCAGCAGGGATATAATGATCCTGCTTGGTGTTCTCCTCCTGTTCCTCTTTAAAGGTGGAGTAGAAATAAGGCCTACGATTTTGGGAAAATTTACTACATTGGTCCAGTTGGGCACGATCTTTTTAATGCTCGTAGATTCACAGCTTTCTTTTTTAAGAGCATTTTTTCCATGGATGTTTTATCTTTGTGCTGCTGTAACCATTGCTTCTGGACTCCAATATTTGGTGGTAGGGATAGGATTATTCAATTCTAATGAATGAGTTGATTCACAAGGGCTCCAATCTTCACTTTTTCCTCAAAGGCAGCCTTTTCTATTTCTAAATATGCCTCTTTATCAAGCCTCATCTTCTCTAGAAGCCATGGATCAATAGGCTCAATATCATACGCTAGAGGGGCAAAACCAATTTTATGGGCAAGGTGGTTTGCCAATGTAATAAAGAGTAGGTAATCAGGTGGAGATACTATGTCGAGGGGATCGTGGTGTTTTAGGGTAACGACTTGAAACGGTTCTGGAAGTTCCCAGATTTCCGAAAGTTTTGCACCCCATGCCCTATGATTTACACCCCAGGATTTTTCGAGTTCATCAAGCCTTATACCGGACTCCTTGGAGAGTTCAGCATAGAGATCGGGGATCTGAGACAATATTAGGAGCCATCCAATATCATGAAGGAGCCCCAGGGTATAGAGGTCTGGTTCTTCAACTCCTTCAATGTCGAAGTCTTGTGAGAGTACGGCTACTGCCACTGAGTGGGTCCAAAGTTTCATGGCTGATGCTTTTGCTGACGCAGGTACATCTAAAAAACGTTCGGCAAGTACTGAGGTTAGGGCAATTTTTAATACCTCTGGGGTCCCAAGTAAGACAGTTGCATGTCTGATATTGGTAACCTCTGTGTTTAGGGCATAAAAGGCACTGTTTACAGCTCTTAAGACTTTCACTGTCAGTGCTGGGTCCTGGCATATTAGCTCAGCAACTTCCTTGGATGATACATCTTTTGAATTTAACATCTCCATGAGTTTTAAGCCTATAGAGGGCATTGTTGGAATAGAGGGATTAGCCCAATCTATTGAAAGAAGTTTTTTTATCTCTTTTAGTTCGCGAATCATCAATGTTACTCCTTATCTTTTCCTTTTTGGGTCAATTCCACAAAGGGCTTGAACAAATCTATGGGTATAGGAAAGAGGGTGGTGGAGTTATTTTCAGCAGCCACCTCTCTAAGGGTCTGAAGATATCTGAGCTGAAGAGCTGCAGGGCTTTCCTCTATTATCTCTGCAGCTTCTTGAAGCTTCCTTGCAGCCTGGTATTCACCTTCAGCATGAATAATCTTTGAGCGTCTTTCTCTCTCTGCCTCTGCCTGTTTTGCCATGGCCCGTTTCATTTCATCTGGAAGGTCTATCTCTTTTACTTCGACCTTGCTGACCTTGACGCCCCAGGGTTCAGTATCGAGGTCCAAAATTTCCTGAATACGAGCATTTATCTTATCTCGTTCAGCCAGTAGTTCATCGAGTTCAGCCTGTCCGCATACACTTCTTAGGGTTGTCTGGGAAAGTTCTGATGTGGCAAAAAAGAAATTTTCCACTTCAACTACTGCCTTTACCGGATCGAGGACCCTGAAATAGACTACTGCACTGACCTTTACAGAGACGTTGTCTCTAGTGATGATGTCTTGAGGGGGGACATCTAAGGTAACAGTCCTAAGATCAACTTTCTTCATTTTATCAATGATCGGAATGAGGATTATGAGTCCGGGCCCCTTTGCCTTGATTACCCTTCCCAGCCTGAAGATAACCCCTCTTTCATACTCATTTAAGATCTTAATTGCAGTGATAAGAAAGCTTATTACGATAAAAAGTAGGAACACAAATGAAATCGGCATATAGACCTCCCTATTTTCGTTTTCTTTATTTGACCTTCAATCGTAACCCATCAATTCCCGTTACGACGACCTCTTGGCCTTCACGGATTTCCTGGTCGCAGGTAGCTCGCCAGAGTTCACCATGAAGGTAAACGAGGCACTCATTGTCTGCAATTTTCTTTTTAATTACGCCCTTTTCCCCAATAAGCGCTTCTTTGCCTGATTTTGGTCTTGATAGAGTTGCCTTTGCTGCCACAAATACTATGGCAAAGAGCATGCTTCCTACGCCCAAAAGGGTGGGAACGAGTACTGAAAGAGAGATGCCAAGGGCGCCTTCATCGGTCTTAAAGAGCATGAGAGAGCCAAGGACAAGGGAAATGAATCCGAACAGCCCCAGTATACCCTGGCTGACTATCAAAAGTTCCAATACAAATAGTACAGTGCCAAGGACGATTAGTAATAGACCAACCGCACTAACTGGTAGCGCCTGTAGTGCATAGAGCCCTAAAAGGAGACTAACCGCGCCAATTGCTCCTGGGAATATGGCTCCAGGCTGTGCCAGTTCGAAATAGAGGCCGGCAATCCCTATCATCATGAGGATGTAGGCCACGTTAGGGTCTGCAATGACATTCAATACCTTTTCACGGAAGGTAGGACTAATTTCTTCTATTATAGGTGAATCCAGGGATAATTTTAAGCTCTTACCTTTTAGCCTGACGGTTCTGCCATCTATAGATTTTAAAAGGTCCTCAAGATCTTTACAAATTAAATCAACGACTCCTAGCTCAAGTGCCTCTTTTGCAGTGGCGGAAACACTTTTTCTAACTGCACGTTCTGCCCAAGTGGCGTTTCGTCCCATTTCTTGTGCAATACTCCTTGCCATTGCAGCGATATCGTTTTCCGCTTTTTCACTCATTGTATCTTTTTTGGAGTCGGTTTGGGGCACACCAATGGATACGGGATGGGCAGCTCCAATATTTGTCCCTGGAGCCATGGCAGCAATATGGGCGGCCATGGTCAATATTGTACCTGCTGATGCTGCCTGGGCGCCAGGAGGGTATACGAATACAGCAATGGGGGCCTCGGAGTCCATCATGGCCTGAACCATTTCTCTTAGGGTCGTCACCAGTCCTCCAGGTGTATTTAAGAGTATGACCAAAAGGGATGACGGAGTGGCATCAGCCTGTTCAATGGCTCGGATGAATACCTCTTTAGATCCTGGATTTATGGATCCTGAGAGTTTAAGCATAAAAATTTTTTTAATCTTATATTCAGTTGATTTTACGGCCAGGCAGCGACCTGCGCTCAGACAGTTTATGAGCACACAGATCAAAAGAGTAACTGAAAACACCGCCTTAGAGCTATGACCTCTCATATCCCTTCCTTTGAAAATAATATTGATCTATATTAGAGTGGTTACGTACAGGCTGAAACTGGGTCTGTATTATAACCATTACAGGAAATTAGCCTTGTGGACATCTCAATCTCCTGAAAGCACTTTCTCCAAGAGCTGTAAATCTTCCCATGCAGCCTTTTTTATGGCTTTTTCCTGTTGTGAACCACTGAACCTCAATATATAAGCAGGATGATAGGTGACTATTATTTGGCCGTGGTCTGTGGGATGAATCTTGCCTCTGAGCTCTTTTACCGGGAGATTCGCTTTTGTAAGGGCCTTTCCTGCTACTTCGCCCAAGGCAAGTATGGCCTTGGGTCTTATCGATTTAATTTGCGTTTCAAGGTACGGGATACAGGCCTTAATTTCCTTTGAAAGGGGCGCTCTGTTCTGGGGAGGGCGGCACTTTACCACACTTGTTATGAAAATTTCCTCTCTTGATAGGTGGATTGCCTTGAGCATCCTATCTAGCAGTTCTCCGCTTGGGCCACAAAATGGCCGTCCTTCTATGTCCTCTTCTCGTCCTGGGGCCTCCCCAACTATTATAAGACTGGCATTGAGAGGGCCTTCACCAAAGACTGCGTGATTTCGTACCTTATAAAGGGGGCACCTTGTACATGTCTCTATTTCTAATTTAAGAAGTTTGAGATCATTGAAAAGCCTCTCTATACCTTCTGATCGTGCAATATATGAGACACCCTTTTCCTTTTGATATTTGAGCCAATTTAATATTGGATTGTTATTCATAGTTATTTATAGTGATTTGCTATTAATTTCAATTAGTTATTAATTAAAACGATCATGGTCTCAAATGGTAATAACCATCAACAATGCATAATCATGAACAATAACGACTAACTTGAATGGCCATTAGTTTAGTGAGGTCATTTCCTGTTGACTATCAAATATCCGAAAGTTATTACAATTGCCCCGGCTAAAACTCCAACAGTGTCTGCTATCCAGTCTGATGGATCTGGAGTGCGACCTGGAACGAAATATTGATGAAACTCATCTGTGATGCCATAGACAGATCCTAAGATGACTGCCTGTAGCATGGATGCGCCCAAGACCCCCTTTAACTGTTTTATCCTCCACCACATCAATAAGATTCCAAAGATAAAATACACCAGAAAGTGGGCAACGGTGTCACTCGTTCCAATTTCAGGTAAATTACTGCCTGGTATGGCAGATGCACCAAAGATTATGCCGGCCCATATGATTGAAAGTGCAAGAGCTAAATTCATTGTTTCCATTCAACCTTGACTGCAATATTATTCTACACTATGAAGCTAAATCCTGCATGTGGAAAAAGTCTAGTCCTAAAAAAGGAGGAATAAACCTTGAGTGAAACAAGTAAGGTTATAAAGGATCGCTGGCAAAAATTAGAAGAGCTTGAGGCAAACGGGGTAGAGGCCTATCCCAACAGGCTTCCTAGGCCAGAAAAGATTAGCGCCATCACTCTGGTCTACGGAGACTATGCAAATGAAGAGCTTGAAGGACTCAAGCAGGAGTTTCTGGTTGCAGGGAGAATTATTGGGCTTAGACGCTTTGGAAAGGCTGCCTTTTTTCATATAAAAGATGAGAGTGGAAAGATCCAAGTTCATGCCAGAAAAGACCTGCTTGGGGAGGCATACAAGCTTTTTAAGAAGTTTGATATTGGTGACATAGTTCAGGTAAAAGGCCCGCTATTTAGGACCAAGACTGGAGAGCTTACTATATCTTGTACGGAAATCAGGCTTGTCACCAAGAATCTGCGGCCACTTCCAGAGAAATATCATGGTCTTAAAGACAAAGAGCTTAGGTACAGGCAACGCTATGTGGATCTCATCGTAAACGAAGAGGTAAAAGAGACCTTTAGAAAGAGAGCAAAGATTATCCAGGTGGTGAGGCATTACTTTTTGTCTAATGGCTTCCTTGAGGTTGAGACCCCAATGATGCAGCCCATTGTCGGAGGGGCCACAGCAAGGCCATTTGTAACCCATCACAATGCCCTTGGTATTGATCTCTACCTCAGAATTGCTCCAGAATTATACCTGAAAAGACTTTTAGTAGGTGGATTTGAAAAGGTATTTGAACTCAATAGAAATTTTAGAAATGAAGGCATTAGTCTGCAGCACAATCCAGAGTTTACCATGTTGGAATTCTATGAGGCCTACAGCACCTATGAAGACTTGATAGTTCGAACAGAGGAACTGTTTTCACTGATTGCAAAGGAATTGTACTGTAAGACAAAGATTGAATACCAGGGACAAGAGATTGATCTCACTCCACCTTGGAAGCGGCTTACCTTAAAAGATTCTCTTATTGAGGTTGGTGGCCTGTCCGAAGAGGAACTCAATGACAAAGAGGCCTTGATGAATCGTCTGGAAGCACTTGGGGCACCTAAAAAGGAAGGGGAACCGCTAGGAAAACTATGGACAAAACTATTTGATCTCCTTGTTGAACCAAAGCTCATTCAACCTACTTTTATTACCCATTATCCAACGGACGTGTCACCGCTTGCCCGTAGAAACCAGGATGATCCAAGCGTGACAGACCGGTTTGAGCTTTTTATCGCTGGAAGGGAGATGGCCAATGCCTTTTCAGAACTAAATGATCCTAGGGACCAGAAGGCACGATTTGAAGAACAGGTGGCCAATAGGGGAGATGATGAGGAAATACCCCCGGAAGTTGACTATGACTATATACGTGCGCTTGAGGTAGGGATGCCTCCGGCGGCAGGTGAGGGCATTGGGATCGACAGGTTGGTAATGCTATTTACCAATTCTCCATCTATCAGAGATGTGATCCTGTTCCCGCAACTAAGGCCTGAGCACTCATGAACATGCATTTGCCATTTGAGTGGTTTGTTGCTCTAAGGTATTTATTTTCTAAGAGAAAGCATACGTTTATTTCTCTTATTACAGTTATTTCTATGATTGGTGTGTTCGTGGGGGTAATGGCCCTTATTGTGGTCATTGCTGTAATGGAGGGGTTTCAATCCCATCTAAAAGAAAAGTTTCTGGGGATAAATGCCCATATAGTTGTTAGGAACTACAATGGTGCATTTGATGACACTCCAAGATTAAGGGAAAAGATTTTATCCACCTCCTTAGAGCAAGGATGGAGTAGGGCAAAGATTACATCCATTACCCCCATGTGTTTTATTCAGGGACTACTAAGTTCTAATAGGGGCGTCAGTGGCGCCTTGATTAGAGGCGTTGACCCGAAAACAGTGGGATCAGTGCTGGATATTGGCAAAGTCGTGGAAGGTGAGGGCTTGGATGCCCTAGGAAACAATTCTTCAAAGATCCCCCCTTTGCTTGCTGGAGAGGAATTGCTCAAAAATCTTGGAATAGGAGTAGGCGAGGAACTTCAGATCGTCCTTCCCAGTGGGACTATAACACCCTTTGGGTTTATGCCTAAAATCAGAGACTTCAAGGTAATAGGAAAGATTTCTACTGGGATGTATGATTATGATTCGTCAGTAGCCTTTATATCCCTTCGCGATGCACAGGAACTCCTCGGATTAAAGAATAAGATACACGCCTATGAGCTCAGGGTATCCAATGTGGATCGAGCTGATGCCATTGCAGAAACGCTCCAGAGACGTCTTGGATTTCCTTTTTGGACCATGGACTGGAAGAGGATGAGCAGAAATCTGTTTGCAGCCCTTAGGCTAGAGAAGATAGCTATGTTTGTTGTGCTCACCCTTATCATACTTGTTGCCGCATTCAATATTGTAAGTACCCTATTCATGCTTGTTATGGAAAAAAGAGAAGATATAGCGATCCTCAAGGCAATGGGTGCAACAGATTCTCAGATTCTCAGGATTTTTGTTTATACTGGATTCTCAGTGGGACTATTTGGTACTGTTTTTGGCGTAATAGGAGGAGTTGGACTCTGTGAGCTACTTAAAAAATATCAATTCATCAAGATACCAAAGGAGGTGTACTTTACTGATTCACTTCCAATACTCCTAGACTGGACAGATGTAGTTGTGATAGCTGTTAGTGCATTAGTGTTATCACTTCTGGCTACTATTTATCCTGCAAGGCAGGCGGCAAAAATTAATCCATCAGAGGCCTTGAGACTTGGCTGATGCAAAGAAAATCATAATAGCACTGATTTTGGGGTTGGCCCTTGGGGCCTTATCTGCAGAGATCCCCCAGCCTTTAAGTGGTTATTTATTTGAGACTTATAGTTTTTTTGGTTCCCTTTTCTTGAACGCCCTTAAGATGATAATAGTTCCATTGGTTGCCTCATCTATTATTACAGGCATTGCTGGAATTGGGGGGGCGAGAGATCTTAGAGGACTTAGTCTTAAAACCTTTTCCTATTATATGGTTACGAGCCTTGTGGCGGTCATAACTGGTCTTATTCTGGTCAACCTCTTAACTCCAGGTGAGATACAGGGAAAATCTTTGACGACTATTTTAGAGTTAAAAGAGTTCGCCGGAGGGACTGGAATTGTAGAAGAGAAGGTTGGAGCGGCAGGGTTTAAGTCAGTATTGAATGTATTTCTCGAGATGGTTCCGCCGAATATTATAAAGGCAGCAGCTGAAGGACAGATGCTCGGCATAATAAGTTTTAGCCTTCTTTTTGGACTTTTTATCCCAAGAATAGGTCATGAGTATTCAGAAATACTTTTTAAATTTGTTCGTGGCGTTCATGAGATAATGATGGCCATTACAGAGCTTGTAATGAAGTTTGCGCCGTTAGGGATATTGTGCCTTGTGGCAAAGGTGGTAACGGAAGCTGGAGGGAGTAATATCGTTGAGCTCTTAAAGGGACTTGGCTTATTTGCCTTAACTGTCTTCCTAGGGCTTTTCATTCATGTGTTCTTTACGCTCTTTTTGACTATACGCCACATAGCAAAAGCCAGCCCATTAAGTCACTTTAGGGCCATGGCTCCAGCCCTTGTGACTGCTTTTTCCACTGCGAGTTCATCGGCAACGCTCCCCATTACAATGGAATGTCTTGAAAAGCGCCTTGGAGTGAGTGAAAGGATTACAGGTTTCGTAATTCCCCTTGGGGCTACCATTAATATGGATGGCACAGCACTTTATGAGTGTGTAGCTGCGCTTTTCATAGCCCAGGCCCTTGGTTTTGAGATGAGTTTTCTTAGTCAATTTGTGGTGGTTTGGACTGCTCTTTTGACCTCAATTGGGGTAGCAGGGATTCCAGCTGCAAGTTTGGTTGCAATTGCCATCATCTTAAAGGCCGTGGGGCTGCCAGTTGAAGCCATGGCAATTATTTTGCCAGTTGATAGATTGCTTGATATGCTTCGGACATCTGTAAATGTATTTAGTGACTCCGTAGGTGCACTGATTGTCTCCAAATTTGAAGAAAGGCAAGGGACTTAAGTCTTTTAAAGCAGTTGTGGGCTCTTTATGTTTGAAGCCTCTTTAGTGAATACATTCCGCAAATTCCAGGTATCTTTTTGGGAATTTTGTCTTTTGATGTGAAGTAGTCTCTAAATTCTTTATACCACCTTCTGACAAAGGCCTTTGAGCCCAAGATACCAGAATCGGTAAAGTAGCGTATTCTTTTTAAAAAGAGTTCATGCCTTGGGAGGCGATACATCCTTTTCCTCTCTTCATCTAATATCGCTTTTTTCATCTCTTTTCCCTTATTGTTTTTTATACCTCCCTTTTCATAAACATATTCCCGAAGTAGTCTTAACCAATCTCTTGAGCCTCCACTATTACAAAATTCCTTTAAACACAATTCTGTAGAGAGGAATCCACCTCTATTTCCAGACTGAACATGATACCCTAACGAACACCATCTGTAGTCCTCTGGCCTTTCTACTATGCCGGCCCTTACTGGGTTTAGCTCTATATAGGCCAGACAATTCAACAATGACTCTCCCTCTTCAATGAGTACACTCTTAAACCTCTCTCCCCAAAAATATCCTCTTCTGCCGTGCTTCTTGTTGTAATATCTGGAAAACCTTTGTTTAATCTCCTTTACGTACTCTGAAAGCCCAGAGAATTTTTTTCTGAATCTATCTATTTCATGGATATTTACTTTTTTCTTTGTCTCCATGTACCTATAGTAGAGCCTTGCCCTTTTTAGGACATCTTCATCAGAATAATGATCTTGAGGTCGAATCTTGAGTAGCATGTGAAAGTGGTTATCCATAATGCAAAAACCGTAAACTTCTACGAAGAATACTCTGGATAGCCACTGCATTAAAAAGAGCAGATATTGCTTTTCCTCCGGCTCCAACACAAAGCCTTCTAAGGCAGTCCTAGAAATTACATGATAGACTGCCTCTTCACCCTGGACCAATAATCTTGGAATCCTAGGCATAATTCCCCACCTCCTTTAATAGTTCGCCTGTCCCATTATACCATTGTTGGGAAAGAAGGATAGGGGATTAGGAGGAGATTTTTGTGAAAATTTTTCTAAGAAGAAAGGCAAAGGCAGTTCCAAAAAGGATGCCTCCTATTACATCTGATGGATAGTGGGCACCGAGATAAATTCGTGAATAGCTTACTAAAAATATGACTATACAAGCTGCAATAGCTGCCCATCTATATTCAAGTGCTGTAAAGACGCCAAAAAATGAAACATTAGATGAATGGCATGATGGCCATGACAGGCTCATCTTCATAGTGGCAAGGGCAGTTTTTGCATTAGTTACCTTATAAAGCCCGTGTTTTAGGAGAATTACATGATCTAGAGAAAGATACGGTCTTGGTCTACCAATAAGTGGTTTTAGGATCCTGGCACATATTGCATCTGTGAGTATCACCCCAATGATTAAAAAGATCAGGAAAAGCCTGTCTCGTTTAGTGCCTTTAATTAATAGCCATATAAAGAATATGAATAAAATGGGAGAAATAGTTTTAAAGTCTGACATCCAAGGCATTATGAGGTCAAGAACGGGGTGCCTCGAATGGTTTATTAGGAAAAAAAGTTTTTTGTCTAGCTCTAACAGGTTCAAGGTGTTACAGACTCCTTCCTATGAAATTCCTCATAAAGTCCGCCAGTGTTCGAGACTATCTCAACTCCTCTTGGGGAGTCCTCACCTTTTTATGTCGCTCCCCTATAAAGATCCAATAGCCCTTTTTATGCGATCCACCAACAGGGATTTCTATGTGTTTTAGTGGATGAATGGCATCAAGCAAGTTGAGTTGAGAAAATTTGATCTTTTTATTCTCAGGTTTTACTATGAGTGCTTTCCACCCTGAATCAGAATCCCAGGGAGTGTCCCAAAGATCGTACTGGCTTTTTATCTTTTTTGAGGCCTTAAACATGTACACTCTAGGCTGCCCTGGCATATAAAAGGCAAGTTCACTTACTGTCTGTCGTGGATAGGAGATGATGTATTTAATGTCTTCTGGATACCCAGATTCCGCAGCTATCTTTCCAACCACAGCCCCTAGTTCACTCCAGCCACGAAGCCGTACAAAAGGATCTAGTTTGGTCCCAGCGATTGGGAGTTTGGAAAAGAAAAAAGGGCTTGCGTAAACAATAGTCGTTATCACAATCCCTAGCAAAATCGCACTGTTTAAGAGCCTCTTTGCATTTTCCTTTGCCCATGCTGCACAGAGTATAGTGGCCCCTACAAAAAATGGAGCTGGCCAGTTGGTATTAATTCTTTGATGAAAGGATAAAAGAAATATCATCAAAAGTGGAAGAGAACCCAGAAAGAATAGATATCTGTCTTCTTGGCTAAGCAAAAAGAATCTCTTAATACCTCGAAACATACTCCAGAGTATCAGACAAAATGTTAAAGGGGTGAGAAAACCAAAGAGGGAAATAAAAAGCTCAAAAAACGTCTTTAGGCCTCCGATGAGACCATTTTTATTTGGCTCAAAATGGTGCTTAGTATGGATGAGAGTAATCCAATCATGGTTCATATTCCATATTAATGTAGGGATTAACATGGAGATTGATATGGCAAACGCAAAATAGGGCCATGGGGTAAGAAGGTGTTTTCTCGCACCTTTTTCATAAACCAAAAACAAAAATATTAAGGCTGGAAAGGCTATCATGGTCTGTTTACTAAGCAAGCCCAGACCCGTAGAAATTCCTGTAAGTATCCACCAAAATGCAGCTGAATACCAATCATGTGATTGGTAATTGCCTTTAAGGCTTGAAGCAGTTACCGAATCCCTGGAACTATTGATAGCCTTCCAGAAACTAAACATGGAAAGTGTCCAAAAAAAGAGCAACGGAGAGTCAATTGTCATTATGTAGGAACCAACGCTAGAGGCGACACTGAAGGCAGTGAGTCCTATGGCCCAGAGGGCAGTGTTTTTGTCTTTAATTTCCTTTGTAAAGAGGTAAACGATTATTAGGCTCAGTGTTCCGAGAATGGCTGCGGGAAGCCTTACTCCAATGGTCGTATTACCAAAGAGCGTAGTGCCAATCTTTATAATCCATGCAATCATAGGGGGTTTACTGTAATAACCAAAGGCAAGCTGCCTGGACCAGTCCCAGTAATAGGCTTCATCAGGAGAGAGATCTAAAGGTGATGCAAAGAGAAAACCGAATCTTATACATGCAATGATAAAGATTAATAGCACAATTGGCTGCCTAAATACCATATCTAGCCTCAAAGCAACCTCATCAAGACTTACTTTTTATGTAATCCAAGACCATAAACTAGGCCGCCCAGAAGACTTGAAATGACCTGGATGCTGAAAAAACTCAGGCTTAGGGTGAGGGCCTTTTCTTGTGGGATGCCCCTTAGACCTAAAAAGTATATGAAACCACCTTCCCTTACACCTATACCGTTGAAGCTGATAGGCAGTATTATGGCCAGGGCAACAATGGGGAATACTGAAAAATAGTAGCTAGATTCAATACCCAGATTCATCCCATTGCCAAGTATAGCTACAGCCCCCATACCCAGGGCCTGGAGCATCAAAGATAGAGAAAAGGCACTTATTGTTGGAGTGGTGTTTTTTAAAAAATAAAAAAGAGTCTCATTCTTAAGGACAAAATCTGAAAATAGAGTTCTCAGTAAATAATATAGTGGCTTTAGAGTTAGTATAGTCAAAAGGATTATAATTGCGGAGGATTTGAGAAATAGTGCTATGTGGCCAGGGAGTCTTTGATGAATAAAGTATACAGAAAGTCCTCCCAGTACAAACATGGCTGCGAGTCCGAGGGTTCTATCCATAATAATTGTATATGTAGCTTTGAGTTTCTGAGGTTTTTCCTTTGTGAGATAAACAATTTTTAGAAGGTCACCTCCGACTCCAGTTGGTAAAAAAAGATTAAAGTACATACCCACAAAATAATACTTTAAATATTTTAAAAAAGTCCCAGGAAAATCCAGGGACTTTGAGATTATATACCATCTAAGGCTGCTTATGAATTGAGAAAGTAGGTACATTAAAAATGCTATTAAATATGCCTTTAAAGAGATGGCCTTAAAGGCAGAAAATATGGCGCTTGGATCCATACGGGTGAAGAGCCAAAAGACGAGAGCAATACTTACTCCTACGCGGAATAGAAATTTGGAGAACCGTTTAACCCTTTTGGACATTTGGGATTAACCTATTTCTTCGCGGACAGAGTAAATGGAGCGCCCTGAGGCCTCAAAATATGTCCTGATAACTAGTTCAGCTAAAAGGCCGATACCTAAGAGTACAACGCCAGTGATTATGAATAACATGCCAAATATTAAAAGGGGCCTATTGCCGATGTCTTCTCCAGAGACGAGCTTAACCCATACTAGATAGGCCTCAAGCCCTGCTCCAAGGATGGCCATTAATCCACCAGTTAGACCAAAGAATTGGAGTGGTCTTGTAGCGAATTTCTGGAAAAAAAGCATGAGGAGTAAGTCGAGAATAACGCGGTAAGTGCGCCCTATTCCATATTTACTCTTTCCCCTGATCCTTGGTCTATGGTTTACAGGCACCTCTGTTATCTTGGCACCATATTGTTGAGCAAGGACAGGTATAAACCTATGTAATTCCCCATAGAGGAGGAGGTTCTTGGCAACATCTCGCCTATAGGCCTTTAGCGAACAACCATAGTCATGGAGAAGCACTCCTGTTGTCCGGCCAATAATCCAATTTGCTATTTTTGAAGGTAGCTTCCTAGACCAAAAAGGGTCCTTTCTGTCTTTTCGCCAACCGCTAACCAGATCATAGCCCTCTTGGATCTTTTTTACCAGGAGCGGTATGTCTTTGGGATCATTTTGAAGATCACCATCCATGGAACATATAATGGTACCTTTGGCCTTATCGAATCCTGCCTTCATAGCGGCAGTCTGGCCAAAGTTTCTACGTAGTATTACTGCCTTTAGCTCTGGGATTTCCCTGGCTAGGCGACAAAGTTCTTCTGTGGTCCCATCTGTACTTCCGTCATCTACAATAATGATTTCAAAGGGCAGATCTGTAGCACTCGCTCCTTCTCTGATCTCCTGGACCAGGATTGGGAGATTTTCCTTTTCATTATATGCTGGTACGACAATTGAAAGAAATTCATCCATAAGCCGTGAATTTAACCTGCTAAATTGAAAACTCAATAGCCTCGAGAGTTGAAAGTGATTTTAGACCATATTAAGAAAACCGCCAATATAAAAATGGAGGCCCATTTTGTCCATGCCGGCTCATGCAGGTGAAAAAGAGAAACTTGACGGTTCAAAGATTAATCCTCTGTTTCTATTGCCAGCGAGTAAGGATTATTATAGATTTAATGGATCTCTTACTACACCCCATGTAGTGAGGGTGTATGGTGGCTTGTTATGAAAGAACCAGTAGGGGTGTCGAATGAACAGGTACAAAAGTTTAGTTACGTAATGCACCATCCAAATAACAGGCCTGTTCAGCCCGTCAATGCCAGACCAATACCAAAATAAGAATGTAATTGAGCGGCCTATTAGGCCGTTTTAAAAAAAAAGAAGGATAACCTGTGAGATTCAAAATACTTTGGTTCATATCCATAATATTTCTTTTTTGCTCCTGGAGCTTTTGGCCACGACTGGTAGGTGCATCCTCTGTATCTGCGCAAGATTCCAAGTTGAAGGCAGTTTTAGAGGAGCTTGAAAATAAGATTAAAAATGTTTATTGCATAAAGGTTTATTTTTATCAGACTATTTATAAAAAAGGTATTAAGGATCCCGTCTCAGCTCAGGGAGAAGCCTGGTTTAAAAGGCCGAATTTCATGCGCTGGGAATACAAAGAACCTGAAAAGCAGTTGATTATTGCAAATGGAAGAACAGTGTTTCTGTGGGAGGTTCGGCCAAATCAGGTTATGGTGTTTAAAAGAGAGAGATTTGTTCCTGGTGAACTTGGTAAGGTGTTTTTTCCCTCAGTTTCAATATTAGAGGCGAATTTTAACATGAAGATTGTGGAAGAGACTAAAGATATGGTAAGAATCAAGTGCACACCAAAAGAAAACATAGGTGCCTTAAAGGAATTTGAATTTACAGTTACAGACCACTCAAGATTTCTAAAAGATATAGAATTTGAAGATGTACTGGGGACAAAGACCAAAATAGAATTTAAGGATGTTGTCATAAATCCGGATCTGGATGAGGGCATGTTTCAATTCCAGGTGCCTAAAGATGCTAAGGTTTATTATCAGGATTAAGAATAACTGTTAGAAAAAGAGGGGATTAAGATGGAACAGAAGAAAGTAATTGAAGAGATAAACAGGCTCAGAAAAGAAAAGAATGCCATTATATTGGCCCACAATTATCAACTGCCAGAGATTCAGGAGATAGCGGATCTTACAGGAGATTCCCTAGAGCTTAGTATGAAGGCAGCTAAAACCGATGCAGATATGATAGTATTTTGCGGAGTCAGCTTTATGGCTGAGACCGCAAAGATCGTTTGTCCTGATAAAAAGGTAATATTGTCGGTAGAGGGCGCAGGATGCCCTATGGCTGATATGATAGATGCAGACGAATTACGACAGGAAAAAGAGAAGTATCCAGGGGTCCCAGTAGTGACCTATGTCAATTCTACTGCTGCAGTAAAGGCAGAGAGTGACATCTGCTGTACGTCTGCCAATGCAGTAAAGGTAGTTCAGTCCCTTGAATCTGATACGGTCTTAATGACCCCTGATAAGAACCTCGCCAAATGGGTGGAAAGGCATACTGACAAGAAAATACTATATTGGCCAGGTTATTGTCCGATCCATGACAGATTGACGACAAAGGCAGTAGAAGAGGCAAGGGCAGCACATCCGGATGCTGTGGTAATGGCACATCCAGAGTGTCCTCCAGAGGTAATTGAGGTAGCTGATGTGGTGAGGAGCACAAGCGGAATGCTGGCATATGCAAAGGAGTCTTCAGCAAAAGAATTTATTGTAGCAACAGAAGTGGGCTTAATCTATCCACTGGAGAAGCAGAATCCAGATAAACGCTTTTATCCAGCATCCCCTGAGATGGTCTGTGAGGAAATGAAAAAGACCCGGCTCGAAGACGTGCTTAGGGCCTTAAAAGAGGAATCTCCCCTAACTCACATCCCTGAAGATATAAGAAAAAAGGCCCTCAAAGCTGTTGAGAGAATGTTAGAGGTCCCAAGAGACTGACATTTTTAACCGGACAGAGCGGGCAGAGGGATGAAAATAGATTTACTGTAAGAGCTCACACAGGAGCCCTCTAGGTTGATGCCACATCAGCAAAATAAAAGGGCTGTCTGGTGAGCTCTTATCCCAGCCTATGCAGCTTGAAAGTTTGCAGAAGATGCAAGGCCGATGGGGCGCAGATGTACTTGCTATTCTTCAAGCCCTTTACAACACATTAGATTCGGTAAAATTGCGAGCCCCTTGTGGCTTCAAGGGTCTAAGACATTTGAAGTTAATTTCTATATTCTATTCAATCAGAATGTGTCCCTTAGCCCTTTGCAGAAGTTCCTGAAGGCTCTTTTCTTCACCTGGGCTGATTGAACAAGTAATGCCCACTTTTTCTTGAAATGCCTCTTCGAGTTGCCTTAAAAAAACGTGTAGTTCTGGAAGACTGCCAGTGAAGATCTCTGGGCTCATTGCAATCTTGAGTTCGAGTCGTTCTAGTGGCCTGTCTTTCCTTACCTTTAAACAGTATGAGGGTACTTTGCCTAATTGTTCCTTTAAAAAGTATTCAATGATCTTTTCGCCGATTTTTACACCTCGAATAGAGATCATATCATCTGAACGACTCTTTACAGGGGCTAATCGCCACAAGGTCTGGCCGCATGGACATGGTTTTTGGATTATCTTCGTAATGTCGCCAGTTCTAAAACGAATAAGGGGATTTGCTCTGGTGGTAATGGTGGTTACCACCAGTTCGCCTTCTTCTCCGATATCCAGATTCTCGCCAGTATCAGGATCAATGATTTCGGCAATAAAATGATCAAGTGCCATGTGGAGTCCTGATAGCGCCTCACATTCATATGCCATTCCAGGGCCCATCACCTCAGTGATACCGTAGCCAGCCCTTGTATCGATGCCAAATTCTTCCATCCACTTTGCCCGAGTACTTACATCCACTGCCTCGCCAACCACAATCATCCGCTTTAGGGATAGGGCCGCAATTGGTGGACCTTCTTCCTTAATCTTTGAAAGGAGATAATCTCCATATGATGGAGTAGTGATGAGGGTGGTAGTCTTAAAGTCGACAAGTATCCTGATTCGAGCTTCTGTACTTATTGGATCAGGAGGAATTACAAGAGCCCCTATGGCTTCAGCTCCTTCTTTAAGGTCTTGTCCCACCACACTCATTCCCGGGTCAAGACAGATCTGAACAATGTCGTCACTGGAGACTGAACAGGCCTCTAGAAAGCGTCTTGATAACATGACCCTGTGTTCTACATCCTGTCGAGTATATCCAATAACCACCGGTGTACCATTTATACCCCTCAACGTGTGGATTCTGACGATGTCTCGTAGGGGGACTGCAAAGAGTCCATATGGATAGTTTTCTGAAAGGACCTCTCGAGTGGTGAATGGAAATTTTTTTAAGTCCTCGATACTCTTTATGTCTTCAGGACTCAAGCAGGCGGAGTCCATGATATTTTTATAAAAAGGGACCCTCTTATAGACTCTATTAATAGTACTTTGCAGTAGCTCAGTCTGGATTTGGATTATTTGATCCATCCCTATGCCCTCTCTGAGATCTCTTTATAGTCCTTGCCAAGGTAGGCCCTCTTAACCTCTGGATCTTCCTTGAGCTCGGAGCTGGTACCCTGAAGCACTATCCTTCCGGTCTCTATGACATATCCCCTATGGGCTATCTCAAGGGCCTTTCTTGCATTTTGTTCCACAAGTAAGATAGTGAGTCCCTCTTTATTGAGTTCCTTTATGGTCTCGAGGATTACATTAACGAGCTTTGGCGCTAATCCAAGGCTGGGCTCATCTAGTAAAAGAAGTTTGGGCCTTGCCATAATAGCCCTACCTATGGCAAGCATTTGTTGTTCGCCACCGCTAAGGGTACCTGCAGGTTGAGTGAATCGTTCTTTTAGTCTGGGAAAAAGCTGTAGGACATAGTCCATGTCCTCTTGTACCTTCTTTTTTTGGTCTTTACCCCTTCTCAAAAAGGCCCCGAGTTCTAGATTCTCCTTTACTGTTAATGGACTAAATATCTCTCTACCTTCAGGTACTTGGCATATGCCAAGTGAAACTATTTTTGATGGAGAAAGTCCGCCAATTTCACTTCCTTCAAGCTGTATACTTCCACTAGAAGGCCTGAGCAATCCAGATATGGTAGAAAGTAAGGTAGATTTTCCAGCCCCATTTGCACCAATGAGGGTGACTATTTCCCCCCGTTCTATGTGAAGGGAACAGTTTTTCAGTATTGGTATAGGCCCATATTGTGCATGTAGATTCTGAATGCTTAACATTTTAGCTAAATTAGCACGCTACAGCGCCTTGTTCAAGGGTGAGCAATAAGAGGACATACATTCTTTTTAGAGCTGCGTTTGAGGTGCTAGTGCCTATTGGGGATCTTCTAACAAAGAATGGTTGTTTTTTATTGAGTGATTATAATTGAAAAGGTGCGCATCTCCTTGACACTTACTTGTTGAGGGTGGATTATGTAAATATGTAGCTTTTCTAACTGCAACTCTTGATGTCAATGTATAGAGAAATTGACATGGATCAATGCCATCTTTGCATATTAGGAAAAATATCAAGTTTTCATTGTTGAAATCCAGGAGTGACTACTGAATTATGAGTAATACTGCATGTTTTAGAGCGTATTGGTTTTGTATAGATCCATCGAAAACTCATTTTTTGAGGTTTATATTTGAAGGCTATGATAATGAATTTCAAATGACTACTGTAGACCAAGATTTAGGTCTTGTCAGGGTTCTTGCAATGAAGGGATCTGAAGGAATCCTTTTAAAGATCCTTCTTGAATATCAAGATACGATAGGGCCCAAGCCCTGCTATCCAACCTGAGGCAAAAGGACAAATTGGACAATTTTAGTATTTTACCAGTAATGAAAAACGTGACTTGTCAAAATCTATATTATTCCTATAATCATCGCAGCAAAAAAAATACACGAAATAAGAGGTAGTTCCAGGAAAGGCCATGTTGGAAAATACCCAGAAAAATTTGTACATAGCCACCTTTGGGTGTCAGATGAATGAATACGATTCTAAACGGATGGAACAGATCCTCTACCCTGAATATGTCAGGGTAGATAATCCTGATCTGGCAGATCTCATCCTTGTAAATACGTGTTCTATTAGGGAAAAGGCTGAACACAAGGTTTACAGCCTAGTGGGGAGATTTAAGTCTCTTAAAAGGCGTAAACCAGAGCTCATAATAGGGGTTGGGGGCTGTGTGGCCCAGCAGGAAGGGGAAAGGCTATTAAAGAAACTTCCTCATCTCGATCTTGTTTTTGGCCCTCAAGGAATCTATAGATTACCTGAAGCCATCAAAAAGATCGAACAAGGGCAGGGTCCAGTCATTTGTACTGAAATGGTAGATTCCTTTGATATCCCTCCTGTGGACTCTCCTATGCCTACCCCAAGTCCTGTGAAGGCCTTTGTCACCATAATGCAGGGCTGCGACAACTTTTGTACCTATTGTGTAGTTCCATATGTAAGAGGCAGAGAAGTCTCGAGACCTAAAGATGATATACTAAAAGAGGTCAAGGCCCTAGTGGATTCAGGTGTGAAGGACATCACCCTTTTGGGGCAAAACGTAAATTCTTATGGGAAAAAACGTGGAGATGGCACGACATTTTCTCAGCTCCTCATTGAGGTTTCAAAGATAGCTGGAGTTGAGCGTCTTAGATTTACTACAAGTCATCCAAAAGATTTTACAGACGACGTCATTGATGCCATGTGTTCAGGCCTTCCAATCTGTGATCATTTACATCTTCCAGTTCAAAGTGGGTCAAATAGTGTGCTCGAACGCATGAATCGACGTTACACCAGGGAAAAATATCTTGATATTGTTGAAAAAGTTCGTTCAAGACTGCCTGAGATCAGCATAACAACAGATATAATAGTGGGATTCCCAGGCGAGACGCATGAGGATTTTGAAGATACTCTGAGGCTTATAAAAGAAGTTCAATATGATCAGATATTTGCCTTTAAGTATTCGCCAAGACCCTATACTAAGGCAGCTACATTCTCTGATCAACTAGATGAAACACTAAAGAAAGAGAGACTTTCTGCCGTTATAGAATTACAAAAGGAAATTGGGCTCAAACGCCTGTCGCGTTTTGAAGGTAGAGTGGTTAAGGTATTGGTTGAGACGGAAAACCCATCTAGGCAGGGAGAGCTCATTGCCCGCACAACTGGTAACCATGTGGTCAATCTATGCGGCTCACCAGATCTTATTGGACAGACTATTGAAGTGGTAGTGGAACGTGCCTGTTACCATTCTTTGCGAGGGAGGATCAAGTAATAGATGAATTTTTTGCAAGTAAAGGTCCATGCCATAACGATGGATCCTGACTCTAATTCTCCAGTCTTGATTTTAAAGGAGTCTCAGGGAGAGAGGAGTCTGCCCATTTGGATAGGACTTCTTGAGGCTACAGCCATTGCTACTGAGATGGAGAAAATTAGCTTTGTGCGTCCAATGACCCATGATCTCACAGTTAATTTGCTGGAGGCAGTGGGTGTACAGGTCACCCGTGTTGCGGTCACAGACCTTAAAGACAATACATTTTATGCGGTTATAACCTTGAAAAATGGTGATGAAGAAGTAGAGGTAGATGCAAGGCCAAGTGATGCCATCGCCATTGCTCTAAGGACTGGAGCACAAATATTTGTATCTGAAGAGGTTATGAATAGTGCGGTTCCTCAGGAACCCACGACTATTTACGAGGAAGATGTACCAAAGGAAAAGAAAAAATGGGCAGAACTCTTGGAAGAATTGGATCCCCAGAGCCTCAAGTACAAGATGTAATGATTGATCTTCATTGTCACTCCATTATGAGCGACGGAGAGCTTATTCCCTCCGAGCTCGTAAGACGTCTTGAGGTCAAGGGCTATAGGGCAGTGGCAATAACGGATCATGCAGATGCCTCGAATCTGGATTTTATTATACCGAGAATTATTAAGGCTGCAGAAAGGATAAATCAGTACAGCTCAACTAAACTCATTCCAGGGATAGAGCTTACACACGTTCATCCAGAACTGATAGGGCCCCTAGCAAAGGAGGCAAGGGAGCTTGGGGCCAAGGTTGTAGTATGCCATGGAGAAACCTTAGTGGAACCTGTTGCTCCAGGCACCAATAAGGCTGCGCTGGAGGCTGATATAGATATTTTGGCGCATCCAGGTTTAATCAGCGAAGAAGAGGCGAGAAAAGCTGCTGAGAGAGGGATATTTCTTGAATTATCTGGAAGGAAAGGTCATAGCCTGTCAAATGGCCACGTACTACAAATGGCTAGGAAAACCGGAGCCAAGCTTGTCATCAACTCTGATGGTCATGCACCGGGTGATTTTATGAGTCGGGAATATGCGTATAATGTTGCTAGGGGGGCTGGATGTAGTGAAACTGAGGTAGAAGAAATTTATAAGTCAATAATGGGTTGGATAGATGAGATATTGAAAGGATAGGTGGGGCATGAAAAAAAAGACCATGGATGCCAAAATCATAAATCCCTTTCTTGAGGCAGCGATAAATGTCTTGAAGACTATGGCCATGGTCGATCCCAAACCAGGTAAGGCCTTTTTAAAAAAGGATCATCTGGCCCATGGTGATGTGTCAGGCATAATAGGTATTACTGGTGATGCACAGGGGTCCATGTCAATTTCTTTTTCTGCTTCCTGTATTAAGGCCATTGTAAAAAATTTGTTTGGTATGCCAATAGAAGAAATAAATGACGAGGTCAGAGATGCAGTCGGTGAAATAACCAATATGATTTGTGGAGATGCGAGGAGAAGGCTTGAAGCTGAAAATATCCATCTGCAGGCCGGGACACCAACCATAGTGTCTGGAGCAAATCACACAATTACCCACATACACAACGGTCCCAAAATCGCAGTACCATTTGATACCGACGCAGGAAAATTCGTCATAGAAGTTGCGTTTAATAGCTAATTTTCGTAGGTACTTATTGTAAAATTTCCCTTTTGGTCAATGGAGGCCTTTATTGTGCCATGAATAGGGGTTTCCAGGATGGTTGATCCAATTCGGAGATATCGCATTTTGACCTTTGGGTCTGGTAGGCCAAAGCCATTTCCCAATCCATAAGAAAATACTACAAATTTCGGTCTAAAGCTCTCTACAAAATTTATGCTGCTCGACGTTACACTTCCGTGATGCGGTGCCACCAATAGATCCACATTTTGTGTAAAGGATTTTGTCAGACACATTTCCCTTTTTTCTTCAATGTCAGCAGGCATCAATATTGATCGGCCTTTGGACCAAAAGACAGTTACCAACCCCTTGTCATTTGTCTTGGTTAAATCTTTATAAGTAGATCCTGGGTAAATAAAAAGCATAGAGTTTTCTCCAAGAGAAATGGTTTCATACGAATTTATGATCCTAAACGGAATCCCTTTTTCATTAAGAAGACTTTTGATCCGTTTGAAGATTTTTTGGTGATGAGCTGGTTTTGGACCGATGACCTTTTTAACCTTTAGCTTCTCTAAGACTCCAAGGACTCCACCAGCATGGTCTGTCTCATAGTGGGATATTATAAGATAGTCTATCACATCTCTATTTTTTGATAAAAGGAACGGGCTTACAACAAAGCTACCGCGGTCATATGGAAAGGTGCCACCCCCTGCATCAACTAAAACGACTTTTTTAGGAGTGAAGATGACTTGGCTCAGTCCTTGGCCTACATCTAATGTGTAAAATTCGATGTCTTTCCCGTGGTATGCTTGATACCAATGAAACGATAACATAAATATCAAGGTAACTGTGACAGCGCCTATTGAAAATCTCCTCTCTGGTTCACCTCTTAATAGTAGGCCTATAAAAAATAGTATGAGATAAAAGCACAGGACCTCAAAATAGGTTGGACTGTAGATATGAAGTGTGCTTATGGCGAGTTTTGAAGCATTCTGGACCACTGAGTTCAAGAGGTTGATCAAAAAAGAAATAGGATACCACATCACTGAGGACGGGGCACAATTGAACAACCACAGGCTAATGTCCAAAAGAAGGGTCAATATCAGTCCAGGTAAAAGGATCGTCCCTAGCACTGGAATAATTATGATATTTAAAGGGATTGCTATCAGGGATGTCTGGTGAAAGAACACAGAAGAGAGAGGAACAGTTGAAAGCCATGCAATAATAGTAAGTTTTATAAGCTTTTCAAAAGAGTTACCAGTATTGATCCAGGGTGAATACCAGATGAGAAAGAAGACGGCGAAAAAAGAAAGTAAAAAACCAGGATTTTTTAACGAGTATGGATTAAATAGGACTATCAGCCAGGCTGAAAGACTGAGGGCGCATACTGCACTGAGTTCCCTTTTTAAAAAGAATGCCAATCCAAATGAAAAGACCATTAAAAAGGCCCTTTGGGCTGACGGAGAAAATCCGGCCAGGGCCACGTATAAAAGTGCAAAAGCACATCCAACTGCAATTGAAATCTTTTTAACAGGTAATGTTAGAAGTAACCGGTCCGAAAAAGAGAGAAGATATTTGATTAAAATACCGAAAAAAGTTGCTACGATTGCCAAGTGTAGGCCTGATACTGCAAGTATATGACCAATGCCTGCCTTGAAAAATGCCTCTTTAGTTGAAAAATCTATCCATGACTTTTCACCAAGGACCATTGCAGTTGCGATACCGGCATTTTGCGTTCCAATCATTTTTTGTAGGCGATGAAGTACAATAACTCTCAAATCCTCTATAGGGGTTGGATGGATCTTTCCAAGACAAATGCATTTTAGTGGGTATTCAGTGTATGCCTGAAACATTATGCCTCGTTGTTTCCACCAAAGCTCCCTGTCAAAGGTGCCAGGTGTTTTAACATTCACAATGGGTCTTAGTCTTGCGGAAAAACGGATCAATTCTCCTGGTGGGAAGTCCGATTCTGTTGCACCTTTAATGTAGAGGCAGAGTCGTCCTAGCCCATGGATTTCAATCTCCGTTCTAATTCCGTCTATTGATGGGACAGGCACCTTGTCTATAACCCCTTGGAGGACTACAGAGCCATTTTGGGTAGAAAGCTCTAAAAGCCCTTTGTTTTTAAGTTTAAGCAGGAAATCATGTGCAATTACATGAAACAGTCCAAGGAAAAAGAACATGCCTGATACAATTAGGGCCTGGAATAGGGAAGATAGGGGCGATGATTTATAAGGTCCGTTGCCCTTTGAAGGGAAGGTCAACCCATACATTCTTATAAATAAGGGGGCCAGAGCAGCGAGAAATGAAAATAAAAGGGGGCCTTTAAGCCCCCAGAGTATTCCTCCAAGAAATGGAAAAAGATAGACTATGAGATAGGGTAGATCCAATTCAACCCTGTGAAATGTCTATACTGATTATCTCTTTACCCATAATTGTTATACCATGACCCTCATGATCTCTATCACTGGTTGTCCTTTTACGAAGCTCCTTTTCTGAACGGTCGAGCTCATCTTGAAGTTCACGAATCCTTGAGATTAGCCGCAATATTATATCAATGCCGGCGATATTTACCCCAAGGTCACACCTCAATCTTCTTATGATCTCCAGTCGTTCAAGGACTACTTCGTCGAACACCATTGTGCCTTCTTCAGTGTACGTGGGCGATATGAGCCCTTCTTTTATGTATCTTCTTAATGTCTTTGGGCTGATGCCACATCGAGCGCACACATAATTAAAGGTATATAGGGTAGGAGTCATATACGGTTCCTCCTAGGGAGTCTGTAATGGCTTAATCACACTTTGAAAAGCCACATGAATGACATACAAAGCAACCTCCTTCAGGTTCGAGCACTGCGCCACACTCTGGACATGATCTATATTGCTTATCATCTTTAATTATCTCAACATTTGCGGCCTTTGCAAGGACTTTTGCCATGGCATCTGGGCAAGACAGAATCTGACCACCTTCCTGCCAGCTTGGCGATGGACACCTGATGCCTGCTAATTGTTTTACTATTGCCTGAACCCTTATTCCAGAACGGAGTGCCAGGGAAATAAGCCTACTTTCTGCTTCCATCTGGCAGGCTGCGCATCCTCCAGCCTTACCCATCTGGGCAAACACTTCACACATGTCTCTGTCATCCCAATTGACA
Source organism: Dissulfuribacter thermophilus (assembly GCF_001687335.1). Lineage (NCBI taxonomy): Bacteria > Pseudomonadati > Thermodesulfobacteriota > Dissulfuribacteria > Dissulfuribacterales > Dissulfuribacteraceae > Dissulfuribacter > Dissulfuribacter thermophilus. The sequence goes on from NZ_MAGO01000012.1 coordinate 53,546, forward strand.
GTCACATATAGGTTACCACAACCTGTCTTTACCCTCTGGGTTACACCACGAGTAACCGTTGGCCTTGGCCTTGGTGCAATTTTACCATTTGGTCCATGCACATGGGGGTGAGATACTTTTTCCTTTTCTTCCTTCTTTTTGAGTTGGAGAACCTGTACTGGTCTACTTCCGTAGCGATAGATGGTAAGCCCCTTGAGGCCTTCCTTCCACGCTAGGATATATGCTGTACGAATGTCTTCTTCAGTAGCCTTTTCAGGGAAGTTGATAGTCTTTGACACGGCATTATCAGTATGTCGTTGAAATGCTGCCTGAATTTCAATATGCTCCCTAGGAGATACATCCATAGAGGTTACAAATATCTTTTTAAGATCCTCTGGTACTTCATCAATATCCTGCAGTGAACCAGAACCAGCGATTTTTTCCATGAGTTCATGGCTGTAAAGTCCTCGTTCCTTCAATGCATTGACGAATTCTGGATGTGCCTCTATAAGTTCAGTCCCGTCTAGGACCCTTCTAATAAAAGAGACTGCAAACAGGGGTTCAATTCCAGAAGATGCACCAGCAATTATGCTTATGGTCCCAGTAGGAGCAATGGTTGTGGTTGTTGCATTACGCATGTAGGGAGTTTCGGGATTGTCATATATGCTCCCTTTATAGGCAGGAAAGTTTCCCCTGATTTTTGCGAGCTCTGCTGAGGCCTCTTTAGACTCCCTATCTATAAAATCCATTACCTCTTCTGCCACCTGAACCGCTTCTTTTGAATTGTAAGGGATACCTAGCTTGATAAGCATATCGGCAAAGCCCATTACACCAAGGCCGATTTTTCTCGTCCTTTTTGTCATCTCTTCAATCTTTTTTATGGGGAACTTGTTTACATCTATTACGTTGTCTAAAAAGTGAACTGCATACCAAACAGTTTCTTTAAGGTCTTCGTAGTCAATTTCCCCATTATTGACAAAACGTCCTAGGTTGATGGAACCGAGATTGCATGACTCATAGGGAAGAAGTGGTTGTTCGCCACAAGGATTAGTACTTTCGATATCGCCAAGGTGAGGCGTTGGGTTTGACCGATTTATCCTGTCAAGGAATACTATACCTGGCTCACCGCTTGCCCATGCAGATGCTACGATCTTGTCAAATATGTATGAAGCAGAAATCTTTTTTACCTCTTCACCTGTACGCGGATTAATGAGAGAGTAGTCCCCCCCTTTTTCCACTGCTTCCATAAACTTTTCAGTGAGGGCAACACTAATATTAAAGTTGTTTAGCCGGTCTGTTTGGGTCTTTGCAGTAATGAATTTTTCTATGTCTGGATGGTCAACTCTAAGTATGCCCATATTGGCGCCACGTCTTGTCCCACCCTGTTTGATTGTCTCTGTGGCCACATCGAATATGGTCATAAAGGAGATGGGTCCACTTGCTACTCCATGAGTAGTCTTAACCCTGTCTCCCTCTGGTCTGATTCTTGAAAAGGAAAATCCTGTGCCTCCACCACTTTTGTGGATCATTGCAGTGTGTTTTACCGCTTCGAAAATACTTTCAATGGAGTCTTCTATTGGGAGTACAAAGCAAGCTGATAGCTGACCCAATTCCCTTCCTGCATTCATTAAGGTGGGGGAGTTTGGCATGAATTTAAAGGTAGTCATGAGTTCATAGAATTTTTCTTTGAGACTCTCAATGTCAGCTCCTTTGTCATAGAGAAGATCTGCCTCTGCAATGGCCCCTGCTACTCGTTCAAACATCTCTTCTGGTTTCTCAGCAACCCTGCCTTGTTTATCCTTTTTTAAATATCTTTTTGCGAGAACAATCAGTGCATTGTCAGTGAGTGGAAGGTTTGTTTGTGGCAATTCGTTTATAGAGTCTTTTTTCATATTTCCCCCTCTTATGAATACAAGATATTGTATTGTTTTAAATGCGTGGGACTACATATCGGATATTGGTATCGGTGTCAAGGATTTTTTAAGGGAGAAGGGAGAAGGAAGAAGAAAAAGGGAAGCACGAAACCCGAAACAAATTCACATCTGTTTTTACTTAATTTAGCAGAATGTCTACAAGTGATCGTTTCGATATTCGGATTTTGAATTCAAATGAAATATTCAGTTAAAGAATAAATTTTTTTAGGGGGAAGAAAGAGGTCTGAAAGTGTTGAGTTTTGAGTTGAAGGGAGCAGGAAGAAGGCAATAGGAAGCAGGAAGAAGGGAGCAGGTAGTGACTCTTGTCCCTTCTTCCTAATTGTTGAACTCAAAACTCAACACTCAAAACTCTTCCTCAGGTGCCCATCTCCCAACTTGAAAGGTATTTTGCTTGCTCTTCAGTAAGGGTATCAATTCTGATTCCCATACTCTCTAGTTTCAACCGAGCAATCTCTTTATCGATTTCTTCGGGCACACCATAGACTTTTTTCTCTAAGGCGCTTCCTTGTTTCACCATGTATTCAGCACAAAGGGCCTGGTTGGCAAAACTCATATCCATAACGCTTGAAGGATGTCCCTCTGCAGCAGCAAGGTTTACTAAGCGACCTTGACCTAAGACATAGATCCTTCTTTCGTTATTGAGGGTATATTCTTCTACAAAGTCTCTGATGATGCGCTTTTCCTTGGTAACGTCTTCTAGTCCCTCAAGATCTAATTCAACATTGAAATGACCGGAATTTGCCACAATTGCACCATCTTTCATGTTTAAGAAATGTTCTTTCCTAATAACGTGAATATCCCCGGTTACAGTGCAGAAGAAGTCTCCGATGCGCGATGCCTCCTCTAAGGGCATGACCTCATAGCCATCCATGACCGCTTCTAGGGCCTTTAAAGGATCGACCTCAGTTACTATAACCCGTGCTCCTAGGCCTTTTGCCCGCATGGCAACGCCACGGCCACACCATCCATAACCGCAAACAACGAATATACTTCCGGCTATGAGCCTGTTTGTGGCTCGGATTATGCCGTCAAGAGTTGATTGCCCCGTGCCATAGCGGTTGTCAAAAAGGTGTTTTGTATTGGCGTCATTTACAGCGATAATGGGGTAGCGTAGTACTCCGTCTTCGGCCATGGCCTTAAGCCTTATAACGCCGGTAGTGGTCTCTTCAGTTCCACCTATGATTTTGTCCAGGAGTTCTTTTCTTTCTTTATGAAGGGTAGATACAAGGTCAGCACCATCATCCATGGTGATGGTTGGCTTCGCATCCAGTACTGCCCTCAGGTGTTCATAATAGGTCTCGTTGTCTTCGCCTTTGATGGCAAATACAGGGATCTCGTCGTGTTTGACGAGGCTTGCAGCAACGTCGTCCTGAGTGCTAAGAGGATTTGAGGCACAAAGATATACTGAAGCACCTCCGGCCTTTAGAGTCTGGACGAGAGCCGCTGTCTCTGTAGTAACATGGAGACATGCCCCAAGTACTACTCCATCCAATGGGCGCTCTTTTCTAAATCGTTCCTTAATCTTATTTAATACGGGCATACTCATGGATGCCCACTCAATTCTGAGTTTACCCTTATCTGCAAGATCCAGCGATTTTACATGATAATCCATAATTTTTTCCCTTTCTCAGTTTCCGTTTTAGAGCCCAGCATCAGACTTTAGTTTTTCTACCATATCTAGGCGTTCCCAGGTAAATTCTGGTTCTGTCCTTCCAAAATGTCCGTAAGCTGCGGTCTTTTTGTATATGGGGCGTCTAAGATCTAGGTGATCAATGATATCTTTGGGTTTGAAACTGAAGTTGTTTTCAATGATCTCTACTATCTTTTCCTGTGGAATAGCCTCTGTTCCATAGGTTCTTACATTGATAGCGAGGGGCTTGGTTATTCCAATGGCATATGAGACCTGAACTTCACACTCTCTAGCCAGACCTGCAGCAACTATATTTTTAGCAACATATCTAGCCATATAGGAAGGCCCTCTATCTACTTTTGTTGGATCTTTACCAGAAAATGCCCCGCCTCCATGGTGACCTCTTCCACCATAGGTATCTACTATGATCTTGCGACCGGTCATACCACAGTCAGCAAGTGGCCCACCTACTACGAATCTTCCGGTACTGTTGATGAAGTACTGGGTATTGCCATTTAGATGTTTTGGATCAACTACCTTCTTGATTACTTCTTCAATAATGGCCTCTTCAAGCTCCTTATGGGTGACATGAGGTTCATGTTGAGCTGCAATAACAATGGAGTGGCACGATATAGGGCGCTTATCTTCATATTTTATAGTAACCTGGCTTTTGCCGTCAGGTCTCAAGAAGGGAAGAATGCCCTTTTTCCTCACTTCTGCTAGCCTTTGTGCCAGTTTATGTGCATACCATATGGGCATTGGCATGAAATCAGGGGTCTCATCGCAGGCATATCCAAACATTAGCCCCTGGTCACCAGCGCCGATGTCGCCATCTCTGTCAACCCCCATGGCGATATCTGGGGATTGTTTGTCTATGCTCGTGAGTACTGCACAGGTCTGCCAGTCAAAGCCCATAGAAGAATCTGTATATCCAATCTCTTTTATGGTCCCCCTCACCACTTTAGGCATATCCACGTAACAGTCTGTGGTTATTTCTCCTGCAATCAATGCAAGACCTGTGGTAACAAGGGTCTCGCATGCCACCCTTGCATAAGGATCTTTTTCAAGAATGGTATCAAGAATGGCATCAGAAATCTGATCTGCCACCTTATCTGGATGGCCTTCTGTGACAGATTCAGAGGTGAAGAGAAAATTGGGCATCATAGTTCATGTTCTCCTTTGATAAAAAAATTATTTTGGACCTTGCTGAGGTAATGGGGGGTAGCCTTGTTGAGACAAACCTCCAAAACATATCGATTTTATTTAAAAACCGGCCATTAATTTGGCCGGTCAAAATAATGGCGGAGAGGGTGGGATTCGAACCCACGGTACCCGGTTAAGGGTACACTCACTTAGCAGGCGAGCACCTTCAGCCTCTCGGTCACCTCTCCGTATTTTTCTGCTTTTTGGCGGAGGGAGTAGGATTCGAACCCACGGTACCCTTGCGGGTACAACGGCTTTCAAGGCCGCCGCCTTAAACCACTCGGCCATCCCTCCGCAGTGGCACTATAAAAATACTGTTCTTTTATTGGGTGTCAAGACAAAGATGAACATAGATTTAAATTTATAAAGAGCAAATTTATTACGATTTTAAAAAAATTTTATTCTTGACTTTTAGTGTGCTCCTTTTATGTTTTTCAAAAAAACAAGGAGGACGCTAAAATGAGACAAAGATTTTTTGTCGCGGCGATTTTCAACTTACTCTTTTTGTTGACCTTATGGTCTAATGGTTACTCTAAATCAGGTTATTTGAATGATTTTAATGCCTTGTATGGTACTGCAGGGACTGCGCTAGACAGTTGTGTCGTCTGTCATCCAAATTACCCTTCCAAATTTTCAGTAAACAATTTTGGAAAAGATTATGCAGCAAATGGGCACAATCTTCAGGCTATAGAATCCTTTGATTCTGATGGGGACGGCTTTACCAACCTGGTGGAAATTCAGCAACTCACTTTCCCTGGAGATCCCAATAATGTTCCTCAGATGGGGGGAGGCAAGTCAGGACCAGGCCAAGGGTCTCAAATGATGACTGCTCCTACTCAGCATGCATTCCACCGGTACAATGCAGTGGCAAATCCAACAGTTACTACAGATCCATTTAGTGCAATGCCAATTGGTTTAGGCACTGTTTCCAAAGGTGGGTCAACCTTGAGTACAAGGATACAGCTTCCCTCCTTTGATGCACCTGTAGACGTATACTTCATGGTATATGCTCCATCACTAGATCCATTTACAATCTTTTACCTTGCACCAGATGGAGCTTCACTAGTCCCTACTAGGACGCCATGGTTGAGCGATTCAATGGGCAATATTGACCACATGCCATGGGGAGATGTACCGGCATCAGCCCTTCCAAAGGGACCGTATTATCTGTCAGTAGTTGTGATGCCGGCAGGTCAAACAGGCGGACCTTCATATACTTGGTTAACTGATTTCAGTGTGAACTAGTATACAAGGATCATAAAAGAAAAGGGGGCGTCAGGTGCGCCCCTTTTTTTAGCAAGGCGAAACGGACTTAATCGATTAATCAGTCATAGGGCATCTTCAAAGTGTAGTGGATTCAATTGTTCATCCAACCAATAAACATCATTAGATGCCTTGATAGAAAAGATTCTACCTTTGTCTGAAGTCTTTACAAAGCGCTGATAGCGCAAGATGAGATCATCATCCTTTACTGCAAGGAGTTCTACCTTACCAGTCTCATGACTCATGGCAAGGCGTGCTCGTTTACCAAGGCCTGAGCATCGGTTTCTTGCCTCTTCAAAGATTTCATATGCCTCTTTTAAGGACAGACTAAATTCTCTATTTCCTATTACTGGTCTGTTGATGAATACGTAATATGGAGGTACTCCGTGAAAAGATAGTTCATTAAACAGTTTTCCAAGGGTATCTGGATCATCGTTTATGCCCTTTAAAAGTGGGGTCTGATTCGCTAGAACTATGCCGTGTTTCTTGAGGATCTCAATGGCCTCAACAGATCTAGGAGTAATTTCTTTTGGATGGTTAAAGTGCGTCATAACATAGATTTGTCTCTTTGGGCCTGAGTACTTCCCAAGCATTTTAGGTAGGTCAGGATCATTCAATACTCTAAAAGGATTAAAGGCAAGAATCTTTGAGCCAATCCTGATTATTCGAACATGATCCATCTCGCAGAGGGCTTTTATTATTTTTTCAAGTTTTCCCGTAGAAAGAAGAAGGCCATCTCCGCCAGTAATCAATACATTATTTATTTCTTTGTGCTTTCTAATGTATTCTAGTCCCATGGAAAGATCAGCAGGCACCTCCTTTGCTCCCTTTATGAAGAGCCTCTTCCTAAAACAAAAACGGCAAAAACAGCCACATACATGATTTGAAAGGAGGATAGCGGTATCTGCGTATTTATGTTCACATCCAGGGACTACTGTATAATTCGATTCATTTGATGCATCGATTTTGCCCCAAACCTTTAGTTCAGATTCCTGTGGGATTACGATTTTTCTGATGGGATCGTTGGGGTCAGACCAATCTATTAGGGACAGATAATACTCATTGGCCCTAAATGGAAATACGTCTGTTACCCTCTTTAGGGCTACTTTTTCATCTGCAGAAAGTCCGTCGACCGCTTCTATTTTAGTAATGTATTGTGCTTTGTACATGAAAAAATGAATAACAAATAATCGAGATTGATGCAAGTTGATGCCAATTAATTTTTAAAATCAGCTGGTTATTTCATTTCTTAAAATAGTTCTTACACTACCAACAAGGTAGAGGGACCCTGACACGACAAGTAGATCCCCCTTCTCCAATTTTGTTAGGGCATGTCTAAGGGCCTTGTTCCAATCGGAATCCAATTTTACACTTATATCCAAATCAATATCTTTCCATGATTCAACTGAAATGGGGCGTCTGGGCCCTGGAGGTTCGGTAATGACAATCCAATCAAATCTATGGGCTATCATGTTTAAAAGCCTTTTGAAGTCCTTGTCTCCTCCCTCATCACTCATTGCCCATAGGAGACCTTTTCGTCTTCCACGAAATTCTGGGAGCACCTCATCCAAGAGCCTATTTAAGGCAGTTATTCCAGCAGTGTTATGGGCACCATCAAGCAGGCATGTAAAGTCATGTCGGATGATTTCGCCTCTACCTGGCCAAAATGGCGTTTTAAGACCTTTACGTATGGAATCTTCAGTGATCGTCCATTGTTCTTCTTCAAGTATATTAGAGGCCGCAAGTGAAAGAGATGCATTTTCCATTTGATGTCTGCCTAAAAGTCCAACTTGAAGATCATTTATTTGCCTTTTGCCAAAGAAGAAGTCCATGTGATTGTTGTCTTTAGGTGTATAATAAAAGTCCTTTCCAAGGGTAAACAACTTTGCTCCTTGTCTCCTGGAGACATCAAATATTACGTTTAGTGCCTCGGGATCTTTTGCTCCTGTAATAACTTTAGAATTGGGCTTTATGATTCCTGCCTTTTCTCCTGCGATTTCTCTAATGGTGTTTCCTAGGAAGGCTTGGTGCTCAAGAGATATGTTTGTTATGATTGAAATAATAGGTGTAACCACGTTGGTCGCATCAAGGGTCCCTCCTAGCCCTGTTTCGAAGATGGCCAAATCTACTCCGCATCGAGCAAACCATGTCATTGCAATGGTTGTGGTGTACTCAAAGTAACTGAGTTCAAAACCTTTATCGGTAAATTTCTTGATTTCGAATATGAGCCCTGTGAGCTCCTGTTCTGAGATCAAATTACCATTTATTCTAAAGCGTTCTCTTAAACTGTATAGATGTGGCGAAGTATAAAGCCCTACCTTCACCCCTGATTCTTTCAGGATTGCCTCTAAAAAGGCGCAGACAGATCCTTTCCCATTGGTGCCTGCAATATGTATGCATGGATATTGTTTATGGGGATTGTCTAGGGCGTTCAAAATAGAATGCATTCTTTCCAGCCCGAGCTTAAATCCGTGGAACTGAAATCTCGAGATATAGTTGAGGGCCTCTTGGTATTGTGGAGTTGATTTAGATAGTGGAGTGTCGTACATTTTAACCTGTGAATTCCTTAAAGTTTATTCCCATAATAATATTTGCTTTTTTTGCTTCAATAGCATTTTGGGGCTGTGAGCTCTCGAAGCCAAAGCTAGACTTCGGTAACAGCTGTAAGACATGCCATGTAACTGTAATTCAAAAAGACCACAAGTTTAAATGTGTAGTTTGTCATAAAGGAAATCCTCGTTCCCTAAAAAAAGAAGAGGCTCATATTGGCCTTATAAAAAGCCCTTCAAGCGTTGAAGGGGCAAAAATTGCTTGTGCCAAGTGTCATCCAAAAGAGGTTGAAACCGCCTCACGCTCCCTGCATTATACCCTTGATAACGAGATAGGCACCATTTGGAATGCATTTTTCCCAAAAGATACGCCACCAACAGTAGATGGGCTCTTGAACGAACAACCCCTTATGACCCTAAGAGGTCTCATATCAGATATGATTAGGCGCAGATGTGTCCGGTGTCACGTATATTCAAGAGGAGATGACCATCCCGGGACTAGACGTAGGCTCGGTTGTGGCGCATGCCATATGAGACCAAGCGATGGCCCTGGTGTCCATCGGATATATAGAGAGGTCTCCGATCAAAATTGTTTGAGTTGTCACCATGGAAACTTTGTAGGATGGGATTACGTAGGAAGATTTGATAAGGATATCACTGAGGCCTTTCAAGTACCATTTAGGGCAGGAAAAAAGGAACGCTTGTCCTTTGGAGTCCAGTGGCTTGAGATGACCCCTGACGTACACTGGCGTCTGGGATTTAAATGCACTGACTGCCACAAAAAAGGACCCTGTGAAGCTCATGAAATTGATGCAATGCCATCATGTATGGATTGTCATGGGGACATATCTACGGAAATACCTGGTCATGGGAAGGATGAAAACAGACGAGTAGCTTGTAGTACATGTCATGCCCTATGGGCCTTTGAAGATAGGGGAAGAACTTTGGTAAGGCAAGATATTGCCAATTATTGGGCATGGTATGATCTTCGATTTCAGGGGATTAATGACATCAAGATGTTACTTGAAAACAATTATGATGTTGACTTCATGTATTGGACCTTTCCTATAATGAGAGACTCATTTTCAGGCAACTTTAGTCAGGGTATTTGGTATGAGACATTTTTGGAGCGAAGATTCTGGCCCTTAAAAATAGGAAAGGACAAAAACGGGTGTCTAAGGGTACTTAGGCCCCTTTTAGACATTGAGGTGAACTATATTGACGAAGATGGTTCCGTGATCATTGGGGGGCTTAGGCCTGATGGTTTTAGCGAAAATCATGGATTTATTCCATACAGCCCGCATACTATAGGCAAGGCACACATATTTCGAACTCTGAGAGTGATAAAGGAGATGGGGCTTGGAAATAAGAAAGATTTGCAGTGATCGATGTGGCGCCCTTTGTTGCAGAGAAGTAAAAAGGCTCCCATATCTAGGAGAAAATAACGAAGTCATTTTTTCCACACTTTTGATAGGGGCCCTTCCAGATATCGATGAACCAACCCCTGAAAGGCGTCCATTTGTTGTGGAATGGTTGATTCCCCAGGAGGCATTAAGTTGCCCTGCATTAACTAAGGACAATCTTTGCGCCATATATTGTGATAGGCCTCTTTCATGTATGAGGTTTCCTAGAGTGGGAGAAAATGAACTCCATCCTTTCTGTCCTGAGAGAAACCTTGCCCTAGGCAAATGCATTAGTGACCCTCCATACTTAACGAAAAGAGATCTTTTGGACGGCTTAATATTAGAGGCAATAGAGAATAGAGAATTTGATTTTATATCCACTCTGATACAAGAAAATAAGCCATTTGAGTCTCCTCTTCTATATAACGGTTATTTTCTGGCCACCATGTACAACGCCAATGTTGATCCATATATGGCATTGAATGGACAAAAAAAGGTCCTTAAAAAGTATCAAGAGATGGGAAATAGTGTGCTTACATTTATAATTCCAGATACAGACTACGTTATCTCATGTGAGGTTGAAGGACTATTGGCAAATATTGAATGGCTGGAGTTTAGAGTAAAACACGACCAAATGTTTCAAAAGATAGTAAGGGCACTTGAAAGCAGGCTCTTTAAGGGGTAAATCAGTAGCGTGAAACTAAATAAGAGAGGGTGTTCTCATGGGGCTTATGGACGAAATAGAACTAAGACTCTTGCCAGAAGATGATAGAAAGCCTGTTCCAAAGCCAGAAAACTTGGGTTTTGGCATTCATTTTACAGACCACATGTTTGTCATGGATTATGAAGAGGAAAAGGGGTGGTATGACCCCAGGATAGTTCCTTATGGCAATTTTAGTCTCGATCCAGCAGCTGTTTGCCTCCATTACGGTCAGGCCATTTTTGAGGGGCTCAAGGCACACAGGGGTGAAGATGGAAAGATTCGATTATTTAGACCCTATGAGAACATGAAAAGACTGAATAGGTCTGCTCACAGGATGTGTATGCCCAGCGTTGATGAGGAATTTCTACTTAATGCAATAAAGCAATTGGTTAAAGTCGAAGAAAGATGGGTCCCAGCTAATAAAGGTACGAGTCTCTATATTCGGCCGTTTATGATCGCTACTGAGGCATACCTGGGAGTTAGACCTGCCAAAAAATACATCCTTTCTGTCATTCTCTGCCCAGTGGGTGCATACTATTCAGAAGGTTTCAATCCAGTAAAGATATTCGTTACAGATAAGTATGTTCGTGCTGCAAAAGGTGGGGTAGGAGAGGCTAAGACAGCTGGGAATTATGCAGCAAGCCTCATGGCCAGTGAAGAGGCCAAGGCAAAAGGATTTACCCAGGTGTTGTGGCTAGACGCCAAAGAGAGGCGTTATGTTGAAGAAGTTGGGACCATGAATATCTTTTTTGCCTTCGAAGATGAGATAGTGACTCCGGCCCTTTCCGGCAGTATTTTACCAGGCATTACCAGAGATTCGGTGCTTAGGCTCGGGAAAAAATGGGGCCTTAATATGGTGGAAAGGCCGATAACTATAGATGAGGTAATAGAAGGGGCACAATCTGGAGCTCTCACTGAGTGTTTTGGGACAGGCACTGCTGCAGTAATATCGCCAGTTGGTTCTCTTCATTATAAAGGAATTGATTACGTCATAAATAATGGAGTGACAGGCCCACTTTCAAAGAGGCTTTTTGATGAGATAACCGGGCTCCAATACGGAGAAATCGAGGATGCTCTTGGGTGGATAGAGACTGTTATCTAGATCTTAAACAGTAGATGTGAAAGAGAATCAAAGTCTCATTTGAAGATTTTTTAATATGCCTTACAGAATTTGATGTATGAGCTGAGTTGTCATCCCCTCAAGGGGGAGGCCGCTGAAGTAGCAGTCATTTACCCCCTTGAGGTCACTTAATCTTTTTCTGCAGCCTTTATAAATCCCTCTTCTAATTCTCGCATGAGTTCTGCAACAGGGACAATCTTGTCAACTCGCCAAACATTGTGGCCACAAAATACAAATCCTGCTTTAAGGTTGCCCCTTTGGGCATTTATCAGTGCAGAGCCAATACAGTAGGGGGTATTGGGATAACCACATACCTTGAGGCATTTGAACATGCACTTTTTAGGACGTTTTTGTCCTTCTTGTACCTTTTCGATGAACTCTCCCGTAATTGCCCTACCTGGGAGACCAACAGGACTAATTATTATTTTTACATCCTCTTCCTTGGCTTTTAGGTAGGCTTCTTTAAATTCACGGGATGCATCGCATTCCTCAGTGGCAACAAATCTGGTCCCCATCTGGACCCCTGATGCTCCAAGCTTCATAATATTGTATATGTCTTGTCCTGTATAAATGCCACCAGCTGCAATTACAGGAATTGACCTGCCGGCTTTGTCTTCCAGGGGTTTAACTGCCTCAACTACTTTGGGTATGAGATTTTCAATTTTATTTTCTGGCTTGTCTAGATCTTCGGGTTTGAATCCCAGATGCCCTCCAGCAAGAGGCCCTTCCACTACGACTCCATCTGGCATTCTCCCAAAATGTTCATGCCACCGCCTTGCAATAATGGTGACTGCCCGAGGAGACGAGACAATGGGTATCAGTTTTGTGTTGGAGTCTTCTGGAACCAGAGATGGTAGTTTCAATGGGAGGCCTGCCCCACTGATAATGATGTCTGCCCCAGCCTCAACAGAGATTTTAACAATCTCATCGTAATCCTCTAAGGCCACCATTATATTGACCCCAATTGGGCCTCCAGAGGCCATCTCTTTTGCCTTTTTTATTTCCTCATATAGGACCCGAAAGGTGGTCTCTCTAGGTTTTTTGTGAAACTCTGGGTCCTTGAATCCTATGAGCACGGCGGCTATAACACCTATGCCGCCTGATCTCGCCACTGCAGAGGCAAGGCTAGACATGGAAATTCCAACTCCCATGCCTCCTTGGATGATTGGTAACCTAGTCTCGATGTCCCCTATTTTTAATCCTGGTATTTTCATACTTGATTTTACTTCCATGCATGGCTATTTATTCCCCTTGACAAATCTCGTCAAGACATAGAATATATAAATTTAAAAGTGACGAGAGAAGAGTTTAAAAAAGATTAATTAGTTACTTGACAACGTACCGCTAATATGATAAGCATACGCGCCTACTTAAGCAGGTGGGCCCGAGAGAGTAGGGGCCGTTAACTCAGTTGGTAGAGTATCTGCCTTTTAAGCAGAGAGTCGCTGGTTCGAGTCCAGCACGGCCCACCAGAACATAACGTCCCCGTCGTCTAGCCCGGTCCAGGACACCGGCCTTTCACGCCGGCAACAGGGGTTCAAATCCCCTCGGGGACGCCACATAAATTTTTGAGGGTCATGTTTTTCATGACCCTTTTTTATTTTATGA